>DASQTS010000156.1:0-8462 GCA_035641775.1 Thermoleophilaceae bacterium | reverse complement strand
CACCATCGTGGCGAGCTGGCGCGTCGCGATGACGAGTTCGTCGGCCTTGACGCGCCGGAACCGGGCGAGGATGTCGCCGGCGCTCGCCGGGGCCTGCTCCTCGATGTCGACGACGATCAGGCCCTTCGAGCGCAGCTGCGCGGCGACCGCCTGCTTGTCGCCGGCCTCCATCTCCCCCTTCGTGGCGGCGCCGGAGAGGTCGAGCGCCTTGAATGCGAAGCTGGCCATTGCCTACGCCGCCCTCACGGTGCCCATGAGGCGCCGGAGCTCCTCCGGAGCGGAGGAGCGCGCCTCGGCGAGCTCGCGGGTGATCTTGTTCTCGCGGACGAGCTGGACGAGTGCGGCGTCCATCGTCTGCATCCCGAACTGGCCGCCGGTCTGAAGCGCGGAGTAGATCTGGTGCGTCTTGCCTTCGCGGATCAGGTTGCGGACGGCCGGAGTCGGCACCAGCACCTCGACGCCGACGCAACGGCCCTGGCCGTCGGCCGTGGGCATCAGCTGCTGGGTGACGATCCCCTGGAGCGACACGGACAGCTGCACGCGCACCTGCTGCTGCTGTTCCGGCGGGAAGACGTCCACGATGCGGTCCACGGTCTGGGCCGTGTCCTGCGTGTGGAGAGTCGCGAAGACGAGGTGGCCGGTCTCGGCCGCGGTCAGGGCGGTCGAGATGGTCTCGAGGTCTCTCATCTCGCCGACGAGGATCACGTCCGGGTCCTGGCGTAGCGCGGCCTTCAGGCCAAGCCCGAAGCTCTGCGCGTCCGCCCCCAGCTCGCGCTGGTTCACGATGCACTTCTTGTGCTTGTGAAGGAACTCGATCGGGTCCTCGATGGTGAGGATGTGCTCGTGGCGCGTGTCGTTGATGAGGTCGAGCATCGCGGCGAGCGTCGTGGACTTGCCCGAGCCGGTGGGCCCGGTCACGAGCACGAAGCCGCGCGGCTTCTTCGTGAACTCCTCGAGCGTCGGCGGCAGCCCGAGCGAGTTGAGCTTCGGCATGTCGTGCGGGATCAGTCGGAAGGCGGCCGACAGCGCGGCGCGCTGCATGTACGCGTTCACGCGGAAGCGCGCCCTGCCGGGGATGGAGTAGGCGAAGTCGATCTGCCAGTCGGTCTCGAGCCGCTGACGCTGATCGTTCGTGAGGATCGAGTAGATCACCTCACGGGTGAGCTGCGGCGTCAGATGCGGATAGTCCAACGCATGCAGCCGGCCGTGATGGCGGATCATGGGCGGTGAGCCTGCAGTCAGGTGGAGGTCCGAGGCGTTTCGCTCCATCACCTGCAGCAGGACCTCAGCGAAGTCGAAGTCCATGGTTCTCCTATCGGCTGGAGTGTGCGATCACGTGACTCTTGCCACCTCGGCAATGGACGTGACGCCGTTTTTGACCTTTTCGAAGCCGTCTGCGCGCAGCGGACGCATGCCCTGCGCGACGGCGACCTTCCGGATCTCCTCGGACGAGGCGCGCTCGACCGTGAGGTCCCGAATCTCGTCCGAGATCGCCATGACCTCGTACAGACCCGTACGGCCCTTGTAGCCCGAGCCGCCGCAGCGGCCGCAGCCCACGGGCTCGTAGGCCTCGAGGTCGAAGGCCACGTTGAAGCCGGCCTTCTCGAGCGAGGACACGCTCAGCATGGACCGGCTCTTGCAGTAGGTGCAAAGCTGCCGCACCAAGCGCTGCGCGACGATGCAGACGATCGCCGACGCGCTCAGAAAGGGCTCGATGCTCATCTCGGTGAGGCGGGTGATTGCCGACGGCGCATCGTTCGTATGGAGCGTCGACAGCACCAGATGGCCGGTGAGCGCCGACTCGATGGCGATCTTGGCCGTCTCGCCGTCCCGGATCTCGCCGACCATGATCACGTCGGGGTCGGCGCGGAGCATCGCGCGCAGGCCGCCGGCGAAGGTGAGCCCCGCCTTCATGTTGACCTGTAGCTGGTTGACCCCCGGGAGCTGGTACTCGACCGGGTCCTCGATCGTGATGATGTTCCGCTGCGGCTCGTTGATCTCGTTGAGCGCCGCGTAGAGAGTCGTGGACTTACCGGAGCCGGTCGGACCCGTAACGAGCACAGCGCCGTAGGAGCGTCGGAACGACTCCTCGAAGAGCTCCTCGCTGGTCTCGGACATCCCGAGCTGCTCGAGCCCGATGAGCGCCTGCGACTTGTCGAGGATTCGCATGACGAGCCCCTCGCCGTCCACGCGCGGCATGGTCACGACGCGGGTGTCGATCGCATGGCCCTCGACGGTGAGGCCCACGCGGCCGTCCTGGGGCACGCGCTTCTCGGCGATGTCGAGGTCGGCCATGATCTTCACGCGCGAGACCACACCGGCGATCATCCGGCGCGGGATCTGGGTCGTCTCCCGGAGGACGCCGTCCACCCGGAAGCGCACTCGCATCTCGCGGCCCTCGGGCTCGAAGTGGATGTCCGAGGCGCCCTCGTCGACCGCCTGGGCGATGACCGAGTTCACGAGCTTGATGACCGGCGCGTCGTCCGCGGACTCGCGGATCTCGGAGACCTCCGCGAGCTCCTCCTCGCCGGTCTCGATCGCCTCGGCGACCGCATCGTCGAAGCGGCTCATGCGCCCGACAAGCCCGGCGATGTCGTCGGGCGAGGCCACCACCGGGCGCACCTCGTTGCCGGTCATGAGCTTCAGGTCGTCGAGAGCCAGCACGTTCGACGGGTCCGCCATCGCCACCATCAACGTGCCGGTGTCGTCCTTGCCGATCGGCACGGCGCCGAGGCGGCGCGCCGCCTGCGGCGTGATGGAGTTGAGCGCGCTGACGTCGGTCTTGTAGATCGTCAGGTCGACGTGGTCGAGCCCGAAGCGCTGCGCCACCGCGCGCGCCAGCTGGTCACCGGTGATCGCGCCGGACTCGAGCAGCACCTGCTCGGGCGACCGCCCGGAGGCCTTGCCCTCCTCTACGGCCGCGTCCACGCGCTCGCGCGCGAGGTAGCCCATCTCGACGATCACGTCGGAGATGAACCGTGAGCCGCCCTTTTTGTGAGGAGGAGTGAGGCCGTTGCTCGGCTCGGCGGCCTCGCCGCCAGGCACGGCGCGCAGCGGCGCCGCCGCACCCTCCTTCTTGCTCATCGCGCGTCCGCGACTACCTGCGCAAGCGACTGGGCGTCGGTGTAACCCTCGATGAGGCTTGCCTCGCCGCTGCGGTCGATGACAACGATTGCGGGGGCTTGGTTTACGCCGAGGTCCTCGAGGAGCGAGTCGTAGCGGTCGACGTTCTCGACCACGTCGGTGAGGACGACGACGGACTTCGTGCGGCGATCCAGCGACCGGACCGAGTCAGCAACGGCCTGGTCGTCGAGGGCGCGCGGGTTCTGGAAGAAGATCACGACCTTCTTGTTATCGGCCACCGCGCGCTCGGCCTTCAGGTGCGAGTTCGTGACGGGCACGCCGATCTTGAGCTCCTGCGGGTTCACGCCGGCGGACTGCGCCACTCCGGCGAGCACGCCGTTCGCGAACTGTCCGTATACGCCGCCTGGCATCGCCCTCTTGACCTTCGCCGGGCGGGCGATCTGCTGCGGCTCGTTCACGCCGGTCAGCCGGAGGTCGAGCGCGCCGGTGACCTTGCGGCCGCCGTCGCCGGGGCCCGTGAGCGAGAGCGCCACGCGCCGGAGGACCTGGTCCTCGCCGACCCACACGTCGAGCTTGGCGTCCGAGAGGCCGGCCTGGCGGATGCGCCGCTCAGCGCCCCGGAGCGGCACGGCGGTCGTGCCGGCTTCGCCCATCGCCTTGACGACCTGGGTGATGGCCTTGGCGGAGTCGACGCGCGCGCTGAGGTGGTTAGCCTCGACGCCGTCGATCTGCTCCTTGCCCTCGCTCTTGACGTTCTTGACCCAGCTTGTCGGGTCGACGTCGAGCTCGGGCGCGTCGGCGGCCGGCTCGGCGCCGCTCTTGCGTGCCACGACGAGCTCGCTCCAGACGGTCTGCGGAACCGCGTAGGCGGTGGCGCCGCGAGTGAACCATGCGCGCTCGCCCGTGGTCACGAAGCCGCCGCGCTGGTTCAGGTTCATGCTGCCGACGTTCAGGCGGACGTCGATGTCGACCTCGGGCATGGCCTCGGGGCCGTTGTCCTCGAACGCGCCGGTGGCCTGGACGACGTTGCGCTCGCCCTGCGAGGTCAAGGTGAGCTTCGCGTCGAAGGCGGCGCTCTCGACGTCGCCGGAGAAGGCGGATGCGAGCAGCTCCTCGGGGCTTGCGGGCTGCGCCGGGGGCGCGGCCTGCTCGGCCGGAGCCTGCTGCTGTGCGACCGGCGCCGGACTGTCGGCCGCCTTGTCGCGGGCGTTCTGGACCGCGAAGACCGTGGCTGCGAGCAGCGCGGCTCCGAGGAGGGCGAGGAGGAAGGGGCGGGAGAGCGCCATTGCCTCGCATATCGGCAGGCGTCCGCCTCTTGTTTAGACCTGGGCAGATGTACTAGACGTGGGCTGGACGACCGCCCTGCGCATCGCGTCCAGCGGCGGGTCCATGCCGGTCCAGAGCGCGAGGCTCCTGGCGCCCTGGCGGACGAGCACCTCCAGTCCGCCCACCACGCGAGCGCCGCGCTCCTCGCCCCAGCGCGCGATCGGAGTGGTCGCGTCGCCGTAGACGAGGTCCACCACCACGCGGGCGTCCACGAGCGGTAAGCCTGCGAGCGAGTCGCCGGCACGGAGCCCGACCGAGGTGGCGTTCACGAGGAGCTCGGCCTCGGCCGGGCGCTCGGCGGCCTCGACGCCGAGATCGCTCGCCAGCTCCTTCGCCCTCTCCCCCGTGCGGTTCCAGACCGTCACGCGCGCGCCCACGCTCGCGAGCGCCCAGGCCGCCGCCCGGGCCGCGCCGCCGCTGCCGAGCACGAGCGCCGTGGCGGGCCGTGCCTCACCCAGCGCGTCGAGGAGGCCGGCGGCGTCGGTGTTGTCCCCCGCGATGCGGCCGTCCGAGAAGGTCAGGGTGTTCACGGCGCCGATGGCCGCGGCGGCGTCGGTCAGCTGGTCGGCGAGCTCGCGCGCCGCGAGCTTGTGCGGGAGCGTGACGTTCGCGCCGCGGTAGCCCGAGTCCGGCAGCGCTCGAACGGCCGCGCGGAACCGCTCAGGCGGGATCGGCAGCTTCACGTAGCGCCAGTCGAGGCCGAGCGCGGCGAAGGCAGCATTCATCATCGCGGGCGAGCGGCTGTGCCCGACGGGGAAGCCGATCACCCCCGCGAGCGTTTTCAACACTTGGTCGGCGACTTGCCGCCGCGCGCCTCGCGCGCGCGGTTGTACTCGTTCACGTAGGCCTGGAACTCGGCGTCGGTCTCGGCGAACTTGTGCTCGCCACAGCTGTCGACCTTCACCACGTAGAAGAGGTAGTTGCTCTTGGCTGGCCGGGCGGCCGCCTTGATCGAGTCGAGCCCGGGGTTGCCGATCGGACCGGGCGGCAGGCCGGCGTGCATCCGCGTGTTGTAGGGGCTCGGGTTGGCGAGCTCGGACTGCCGGAGCGGACGCTTCCAGTTGCCGGTGACGAAGCGGACCGTCGCGTCGATCCCGAGCGGGATGCTGTCGCGGAGACGGTTGTAAATCACCGACGCGATCAACGGGCGCTCCTTCGCGACCATGGCCTCGCGCTCGATGAGCGACGCGATGATGAGCACGTCGTAGGCGCTCAGGTTCTTCCGCTCGGCGAAGGAGAGGTCCACCTTGTCGAAGTTGCGTTTGAAGTGGGCAAGCTGCTCGTCGACGAGGCGACGTACGCTCCTGCCCTTCTTCAGCTCGTACGTCGCCGGGAACAGGAAGCCTTCGAGGCTCGCCGATCCCTTGGCGCCGTAGTCAGCCGGAGCGAGCTTCGACGAGCGGCGGGTCGCTCGCATGTAGCTGCCGCGGAGGCCCTTGGTGAGCGGGCGGATCTCCTTGCGCGAGAGGCCCTCCGGGATCGCCACCTGGACGACGTTCGGCGGAACCCCTGCCCGGAGCGCGTCGAGCGCCGCGGCGAAGCTCATGTCCTTCCGGAGCTCGTACGAGCCGGGCCGCAGCTCGCTGCTCGCGCCATCGAGGCGGGCGCGTAGCTGGAAGAAGCCGGCGTCGTCGATCACGCCGTTTTGCTCGAGCCGGCTGGCGATCTGGGAGAGCGTGTAGCCCTGTGGGATCGTCACCCGCACGGCATCCCCGCCGTCGCCCTTGAACGGCTGGAGGAGCGAGTTGGCGAACCAGGCGATGGCCAGCAGCACGAGCGCGAAAATCCCGAGGGCGATGACGCGCCCGGCGCCGCGGCGCGGGCGCATTCTGCGGCCTGCCCCGTCGCCATCCGGCTCCCCGGTGGTGAGGCGTCGGGCGTCGGCGAGCCAGTCCCGCCCATCCGAGTTGCCGCCACGTGGCTGCACCGGCGGTTCGAAAGTGCGCGGCGCGGCCGCGGGCGCCGGCGGCTCCGGCGCGCGGGCCGGCGGCTCGGAGGCGGCCATCATCGGCTCGGTCCGGGCCGGCTCGGGTCGCGTGGCCTCGCCCATGCGGGCCGCGCGCCGCGCCTCGCGCTCGCGCCGGGCCGCCTCCCGCTCCTCGGGCGTTCGGCCGCCCGGGACGGGCGGCGGGCCGGAGCTCACTCGGGGACGCCCGCCCTCGTGCGAGCGAGGTAGCTGTCGAGCAGGTGGGCGGCGGCACGCGAGTCGGCATCGCCCTCTCCCCCGGTTCGCTCCGCGAGTCGCGTCGTCAGGCGCTCGTCGTGAAGCTCCACCGGTACAGAGACTTTCCGCTCGAGCTTTTCGGCAAACGTGCGCGCCTCTGCAGCCTGCCGGCCCTCGTCTCCCGCGAGCGTGAGAGGCAATCCGACGACGACGCGCTCCGCGCCGAGTTCCTCCACCAGCCCGGCCACGGCCGCAAGCCCCTTCTTCGTGTCGGGCCGTTCGACGACCGGCAGGGGCGTGGCAAGCGTTCCGGTCGGGTCCGAGACGGCCACCCCGCATCGAGCCGAGCCGTGGTCGAGCGCGAGCACGCGCATCAGCCGAGCACCTTCTCGATCTCGGCCCGGGCCGTCGCAAGAGCGTCGTCCAGCTTCGCGGGATCCTTTCCGCCGGCCTGCGCCAGCGTGTCCCGCCCGCCGCCGCCACCGTCCATGACCGGCGCGGCCGTGCGCACGATCTCGCCGGCCTTGACCCCACGCTCAACCGCCGACGGCGAGACGTTGGCCACGATGTGCGCACGCCCGTCGGTCGCGGACCCGAGCACGACGACCGCGTCTCCGAGCTTCTGCCGTGCCCGATCCGACAGGTCGCGGAGCGAGTTGGCGTCGAGCCCGTCCATGACCTCCACGAGCACGTGGACGCCTCCGCGGTCCTCGGCCTTCGAGACGTCAACCTCGGCCGCCGCCTGCTTCGGCGTCTTCTCCAGCTCCTTCACCCGCCGGCTCAGCCGGTCAACGGCGTTCACCACCTCGTGTTCGGGCACCTTCAGCTTCGCCGCGAGCTCGTTCAGCCGCTCGGTCCGGTCCTGGAACAGGCGCGCGGCCTCCGGGCCCGTGACCGCCTCGATTCGGCGGACGTTCGACGCGCTCGACGTCTCGGTGGTCACGTGGAACAGCCCGATCTCCGACGTCGCCGCCACGTGCGTGCCGCCGCACAGCTCCCGCGACACGCCGTCGATCTCCACCATCCGCACGCGCTCGCCGTACTTCTCACCGAAGAGCGCCATCGCCCCGAGGCGCTCGGCCTCGTCCCTGGTCGTCTCGATCGCGCGCACCCGGCTGTTCGACGCGATCCAGCCGCCCACGAGCCGCTCGAGCTCGGCCAGGTCCTCGGGCGACAGCCGCTCACCGTGGGTGAAGTCGAAGCGCAGCTTGTCCGGGCCGACGTAGGAGCCCGCCTGGCGCACGTGCGAGCCGAGACGCTCGCGAAGCGCGGCGTGCAGAAGGTGCGTCGCGGTGTGGTTGCGCATGGTCGCGAGGCGGCGGTCGCGTTCCACGACGGCGCGCACGGTCTCCCCCTCGCCGAGCTCGCCCTCCACCGGCTCGAGCGCAAGCGCCTGGTCGTCGCCGATCCGGTACACGTCCACGACGCGCGCGCGGCCGGACGGCGTCTCAAGCAGCCCCGCATCCGAGATCTGGCCACCGCCCTCGGGATAGAACGGGCTCTCCTCGAGCTTCGCGAGCAGCCAGCCGTTTGCGCGCTCCGCGGAGCGCAGTACGGTGTCGGCCTCGGTGGCCTCGTAGCCCACGAAGCGGGTGCGGAAGCCCGCCTCGCGCGTGAAGCGGAGCACGTCCTCGTGCTCCACGTGGACGGGTGCGCCGCCGCCGGCATCCGCCGTTGCGCGGGTGCGCGAGCTCCCCGCCCGCGACACCTCGCGCGCCCGCTCCATCAGCTCCTCGAAGCCCTGGTCGTCGACGGAGAGCCCCTCCTCGGCGAGCAGCTCCTTCGTCATCTCGTAGGGGAAGCCGTAGGTGTCGTGGAGCTTGAAAGCGTCCTCGGCCGAGACCCAGCTCGTCTGCTCGGCCTTGGCCCGCTCGACCACCTCGGCGAG
>DASQTS010000155.1:0-4073 GCA_035641775.1 Thermoleophilaceae bacterium | reverse complement strand
GCGCGGGCCCGTGGTCGACACAGGCGCGCTGGCGGACGCGCTCCACGCCGGTGAGCTGGCCGGCGCGGCGCTCGACGTGACCGACCCCGAGCCGCTGCCCGCGGACCATCCACTTCTCGAGGCGCCCAACCTCCTCGTGGTCCCGCACATCGCGTCCGCCACGCATGCCACCCGCGGTCGCATGGCCGACATCGCCGTGGACAACCTGCTCGCGGGGCTGGCGGGTGAGCCGATGCCGCACTCGGTCACTCACCGAGCACCTTGATGATCATCCGCTTCGGCCGCCCCCCGTCGAACTCGCAGTAGAAGACCTGCTGCCACGGTCCGAGATCGAGCCTGCCGTCCGTAACCGGGACGATCACCTGGTGGTGCACGAGCAGGTTCTTCAGGTGCGCGTCGCCGTTGTCCTCGCCGCCGCGGTGATGGCGGTAGTCGCCCGGGTCGGGGAGGAGCTCGCGGGCAACGTCGTTCGCCGGCGGGCTCCAGCTCGGCGGAGCGACCTTGTCGAGCCACTCGAGCACGTCCTCGTGCAGGCCGGGCTCGTCGTCGTTGATCCATACCGCGGCCGTGATGTGCATCGCGCCGACGAGCACCATGCCCTCCGCGATGCCCGCCTCGTCGACGGCGGCCTGCACTTCGTCGGTGATCCTGATGAACTCGCGCCGCCGCTCCGTGTGGAAGGTGCGGTGGATGGTGTGAGACTTCATCGCATATGAACCTCGGCCTCGAAGGAAGGGTCTGTGTCGTCACGGGGGGCACGCGCGGCATCGGCGCGGCCACCGCCCGCATGCTCGCGCAGGAGGGCGCTCGCGTGCTCACCGTCGCGCGCTCCGGCGGGGACCTCGAGCTCGACGTGACGGCGTCCGACGCGGGCGAGCTCGTGCTCCAAGCCTGCCCCGAGCCGCCGTGGGCGCTCGTGAACAACGCCGGCACGAGCCGTGCGCGCGGGCTCGACGACCTGTCCGACGCCGACTGGCAGGAGCAGTGGGACCTGCACGTGATGGCGCCGATGCGGCTGATGCGCGCGGTCGCGCCGGCGATGGCCGAGGCCGGCGGCGGGCGCATCGTGAACGTGAGCTCCTCGGCCGGGCGGCGGCCGTCCCGGCGGCTGGACGCCTCCTACTCGGTGACCAAGGCGGCGCAGCTCTCGCTCAGCCGCGTGTACGCCGACACGTTCGCGGCAAGCGGCGTGCTGGTCAACGCCGTCACCCCGGGCGCGATCGAGGGCGAGCTGTGGACGGAAGAGGGCGGCCTGGCCGACCAGATCGCCGCGCGCAGCGGGAAGACCCGCGACGAGGTTCTCGAGTCCACCCGCACGAGCCCGCCCGTCGGCCGCATGGGCACGGACGACGAGGTGGCCGCGGTGATCGCCTTCCTGTGCTCGGAGCGCGCGTCGAACGTCGCCGGCGCGGCGTGGGCCGTCGACGGCGGCACCGTCCCGACGCTCTAGGCGCTCTGGTGTTGTCGGCCGGCGCATCGCCATTCTGGTGGCTGGACGCAGTTCGACCTCCGGCGGGGTCCCTAATCTCGTCCGTGTGTCGACCCTTCCGTACCGGATCAGGCGCTCGGATCGCGCTCTGTATGCGCGAATCCTGGTTGACGCCGACGGCGTGGAGGTCGTGGTGCCGAAGCGCTTCCCTACCCGGAACGTCGAGACGTTCGTCCAGGCGAAACGTCCGTGGATCGAGCGAACGCTGCGCCGGATTCGCGAGTCTGAAGCCGAATTCCCGCCGCCAGTTCTCGCGGACGGTGGCGAGATCCCGTATGGAGGCGCCCGCCTACCGCTCAAGGTTTCTACACAAGCGGGACGCGTGCGCCCGCACGTGGCCCTGCGGGGTGGCGAGCTGCGGGTCGCGCTGGGCCCGGATACCCGTTTGGAGGACGCGCTCGAGGCGTGGTACCGGCGGCGCGCGCGCGAGGAGATAGCGCCGCGGCTCGACGCGGCGGTGGCGCGCGTGGGGCGGAGCTACACGACGCTACAGATCCGCGGGCAGCGCACGCGCTGGGCGAGCTGCTCCACCAGCGGCGCGATGAGCTTCAACTGGCGGCTGCTGCTCGCGCCTTCCGAGATCCTCGACTACGTGATCGAGCACGAGGTGGCGCACCTCGACGTGCAGGACCACTCGGACCGTTTCTGGGACCTGCTTGCCAGCCGCTGTCCGGAGTGGCGCGAGCACGAGCGCTGGCTGCGCCGCCACGGGCACGCATTGCGTCTCACTCCCAGCGGAAGAACCTGACGGCCAGGAACAGCCCGGCCGCGGCCCACGCCGCCACGACGACGACGGCCGTGCCCACGCCGCCGCCGCCTCCCACGATCGCCTCGGACAGCCCGTCGATCAGGTGCTTCAGCGGCAGCGCCTCGGCGATCGCCTTCAGCGCCTCCGGCAGGTCGTCCGCCGAGTAGAAGACGCCCGAGATGAAGATCAGGGGCAGGAACACCGCGTTCGTGTACGCGGGGGCCGCATCCTCGTTCGGGATCAGGTGCGAGAACGCCACGCCGAGCGCGGCGAAGCAGACCACGCCGAGGAGCGTGAACGCGGCGAGCAGGAGCGGGTCCTCGGGCCAGTCGACGCCGTAGAGCAGGTTGCCGATCGCAACCACGAGGAGCACCTGCAGGAGCGCGTTCAGCGTGGCCGAGCCCACCAGCCCTGCGAGGTAGGCGCCGGCCGGCATCGGTGTGCCGCGGATGCGCTTCAGAACGCCCTCGTCGCGCAGCAGCGTGAGGTTGAAGGCGAGCGAGGTGAAGGTCGTGGCGAGCACGCCCATCCCGGCGACACCGGGAATCAGCACCTCGAGCTCGGAGTCGTCGCCGGCGAACGCCGTCGCGATCAACACGAGGAGGAGCAGCGGCAACAGGAAGTTGAAGAACGCCGCGCTCGGGTTGCGCCAGAACAGCTTCCGCTCGAAGCGGAACTGCTGCCAGGCGAGGGCCACGGGGCTCATACGGAGTCGGCCTCCGCCGTCAGCTCGAGGTAGACCTCTTCCAGCGTCGGGCGGGTGACCTCGAGGCCGTCGAGCCGCTCGCCGCGTGCCATCGCGTCGCGGGTGAGGCGGTGGAGCAGCTCGGTGGGGTCATCGGTCTGGTGCTCCACGCGTGCACCGCCGGAGAGGTAGGAGACCCGGTAGCGCGAGCTGCCTGGGCCGAGCTGGTCGGGCGGGCCCTCGGCGACGATGCGCCCCTCCTTCACGATCGCCACTCGGTCGGCCAGCTCCTGGGCCTCGTCGAGGTAGTGCGTGGTGAGCACGACCGTCTTGCCGAGCTCCTTCAGCGTGCGAACGACGCCCCAGGCGGTGCGCCGGGCGGCCGGGTCGAAGCCCGTGGTGGGCTCGTCGAGGAAGACCAGCTCGGGGTCGCCCACCAGCGCGAGCGCGAGGTCGAGCCGGCGGCGCTGCCCGCCGGAGAGCTCCTTGGTTCGGGCGTCGGCCTTCTCGCCGAGGCCCACGAGTTCGATCGTCTCGCGCGCGTCGCGCGGGCGCTCGTACGCCTTCGCGAAGTGCTCGACCGCCTCGCGCACGGTCACGCGCGGGTAGAAGCCGCAGCTCTGGAGGACGATGCCCACTCGCTGCTGAAGCAGGCGGTCGCGGGTGGCGGGGTCGTGGCCGAGCACGCGCACGTCGCCCGCGGAGCGGCGCCGGTAGCCCTCGAGGATTTCGACGGTGGTCGTCTTCCCGGCGCCGTTCGGCCCGAGCAGCCCGAACACCTCGCCGCGCTCGACCTGGAACGAGACCCCGCGCACGGCCTCCACGGGCCCGTAGGCCTTGTGCAGGTCCTGCACCTCTATGGCGGCGGAAGCCACGCGGGCGAGGTTATCCAGCCGACCCCAAAAGAATTTTCGATGTCGCCCGCAAGTTTTCGCGAAAGGGGTCGTTACAGGGGGTGAGTTTCCGCAGGGGTGCTACACGCCGGAGCCGGTGCCGCCTCTTCCCTCGCCACCAGAGAAGCGGGCGGCGCCGGCCGAGGCGCTTTGCTGAGTCGGCTCGCTGCTCTCGGCCTCGAGCGCGAGCCCTTCCTCGAACGTCAGACCGATTCCCTCGATCGCCGCACGGCGGTCGGCCAGCATCGTGTCCTGCGG
>DASQTS010000154.1:0-4995 GCA_035641775.1 Thermoleophilaceae bacterium | reverse complement strand
CTGCTCGAGCTCGAGCTCGTCGCCGACGCAGGGCACTTCATCGTGGACGAGAAGCCCGAGCTCGTGGCGGACCGGCTGCTAGGCCTCCTGTCTCGCGAGCGTTAGCGCCGCCTCACGCGTCTGCTCGAAGTGGCGCTGCTGAATCGGCTGCGCCCACTCGAACAGCTCCTGCACCTTCGGCTCGCCGGTCACCTCGTTCATGGCGCCCACGATCTCCACGTGGCCCAGCTCGCCGGCCTCGGCCATGATCAGGAACTCGAGCCCGTCGAGACCGTCCGCGTCGTCGCCGAGGTAGTCATTCATCATCTGCTCGGCTTCCTGCTTGGTCTCGCGCGCCTTCTCCTGAATGGCCGTCTTCTTGCCGTCCAGCTCGCCGGCGACCTGCTCGCAACGGTCCTCGGTCTGAGCGGCCTCGTCGTGCATTTGCTGAAGCAGCGACGCGATCTCGTCGTCATCGACGAGACCCTTGACCTTTTGCGTGGCGTTCTGCGCGGCCTGAGCCAGGCCGTACACCTCCGCCACCTTCTCCTCTAGTTCAGTGAGCTCTGCCATGTACCCCGGTTACCCGCGGCGCGCCCCGGGGAACAAGATGCGCATGATCACGCGGGGGCGGTCTGTTCTTGCAGTGTTGATCTCGATGCTGGCGCTCGCGGCGCCGGCCTCGGCGGCTCAGGAGTTCGTCGCGCTCGGCGACTCCTACGCGGCGGGTCCGCTGATTCCGGTCCAGGTCCCGTTGTTCGGCTGCCTCAAGTCGAACAACAACTATGCCAACCTCACCGCGCGCGACCTCGGCCTCGCGCTGAAGGACGCGAGCTGCAGCGGTGCCGAGACCGAGGACATGGAGAACCCGCAGAACGTGGATCCGGACGGGCCGAACCCGCCGCAGTTCGACCGCCTCAGCAGGCAGACGAGGCTCGTCAGTCTCCAGATCGGCGGCAACGACATCGGCTTCTCGAGCATCGCCGAGGACTGCGCGAGTGCGACCTCGAACGAGGGCACACCCTGCCAGGACCGCTACGTGCACGACGGGCACGACGAGATCTCCGAGCGCATCCAGGCCACCGCGCCGCTGGTCGCGAACGTGCTGGCCGGCATCAAGGCGCGCTCCCCGAAGGCGCGCATCCTGGTCGTCAACTACGCGGCGATCCTGCCGCACTCCGGGCCCGGCTGCTGGCCGCAAATGCCGATAACTGACGGCGACGTGCCGTACGTGCGCGCGAAGCAGGTGGAGCTGAACGCGATGATCGCCGCGCAGGCGGCGGCCGCCGGCGCGCAGCTCGTGGACTGGTACGCCGCGAGCGTGGGCCACGACGCGTGCCAGCCGCCGGTGATCCGCTGGGTCGAGCCGGTCGTGCCGGTGAACGCTGCGGCGCCCATCCACCCGAACCTGGGCGGGATGCTCGGCGCGTCGGAGCTGCTGACGGCGGCGTTCAGCAGGCGCTAGGCCGGCCTGCTGCAGAGCACCTGGTAGACGGAAGTGAAGCCGCTCTCGAAGCCGCGCCGCGCGGCGCGCAGGTAGAGCCGCCACACGCGCACGCGCTCCTCGCCGGCTAGCCGAATGGCCTCGTCGAGGTTGTCGTCGAGGTTGCGCGCCCAGTGGCGGAGCGTCTCCGCGTAGTCGGAGCGGAGCCCCGCCACGTGCTCGGTCTCCAGCCCGGCGCGCTCCATAGCCGTCTGGATGCGTGACAGGTGGAGCGGGGCGGCGTCGGGGAACACGTAGCGCTCCGAGAACGGGCCCGCCTCGGGATCGCCCACCCGGAGCCGCGCGATCCCGTGGTTCAGAACGCGCCGGCCCGGCTTCACGAGCCGGGCGACCTGCTTCGCGTACACGTCGATCTGGGCGGAGCCCACGTGCTCGACCATCCCGATGCTTGCCACGGCGTCGAACGGCTCGTCGGCGACCTCGCGGTAGTCCATCACCCGGAAGTCCACGCGGTCGGACAGCCCGCGCTGGGCCGCACGCTCCCGGGCCAGTGCGGCCTGCGGCTCGGAGAGCGTGATGCCGACGACGCTCACGTCGTGGTTCGCCGCCGCGTGCATGGCGAAGCTGCCCCATCCACAGCCGACGTCGAGCACGCGGTCGCCGGGGCTCAGGTCCAGCTTCTGGCAAACCAGCTCGAGCTTCGCCTCCTGCGCCTCCTCGAGCGTCTTCGCCCCGCGCGAGAACAACGCACAGCTGTAGGTGAGCGACTCGCCGAGGAAGAGCTTGAAGAAGTCGTTGGAGACGTTGTAGTGATGGCGCACCGAGCGGGCGTCCCGCTCCCGGCTGTGCCGGCGCCCGCGCGGGCGCAGCTCGGCCCGCGGCACTGGCGGCGGGCGCCGGATGCCCGATGCCCGCGCCGCGGCGAGCGCGAGCCGCGCCTGGGCGCGGCGGTCGAGCGCGGGCGGCCCCCAGCCGTCGAGCAGCTCGAGCACCTCGTCGAGGTCGTCCACGGCCAGGGCGCCCGAGACGTAAGCCCTGCCCAGCCCGAGCTGTCCCGGCGCCCTCAGCGCGTGCGCGAAGGCGTCGGGCGAGCGGACATGGAAGGTCGGCCCGCCGCCGTTCGTGGACGGCAGGCGCGACCCGTCCCAGAGCTCGAGCGTGAACGGCCGCGCCGGAATCGCGCGCGATAGCTCATCGACGAATGGCTGCGAGCGGGAGAGCATGCGAGCGCCACGGTACCGCGCCGGTACCGGCCCGGTCGAGCAAGTCGCTGCGCACCGGGCACCGCCCGGTGCTTGCGCACTACGCCGCGGCCGGCACGCGCGCGGGACGGCGCGCGCGAAGGATAGTTCGCGCGCCCGCCCTGGGGCTGAGCGTGATGCTGCGCCGGCGTGCGCCTTCCGCGCCCGGTATGGCGGGTGCCAGCTCGCTCTGCTCGAGCACCGCGCGGAGGACGATCTTCATCTCGAGGAGCGCGAAACTCGAGCCGAGACAGCGGCGGCGCCCGCCGCCGAACGGGATCCAGGTGTACGTGCCGGGCTGCTCGTCGAGGAAGCGCTCGGGCCTGAACGCGTACGGGTCCGGGTAGATGTCGGCGTCGTGGTGGAGGAGATAGGCGTCGGCCAGCAGGCAGACGCCCGGCTTGTAGTGCCGGCCCCCAATCTCCAGCGGTTCCATCACGAGCCGCGGCGCGGCGTTGGGGAGCACGGGCCGCCGGCGCAGCGTCTCGTGGATCGTCGCGGTGAGGTAGGCGTCGTCGTCGCCCGCGTCGATGTCGGCCGTGAGGCGGGAGACGACGTCCGGCGAGCGCGCGAGGCGCTCGAACGCCCAGGCGAGCTCCGAGGCGGTGGTCTCGTGGCCGGCCACCAGCAGCGTCATGAGCTCGTCCCGCAGCTCCACCGGCGACATCGGCGAGCCGTCCTCGTGCCGGGCCTCGAGCAGCATCGCCAGGACGTCGTCGCCCTCGCCGGCGCGGCGGCGCTCGTCGATCGTCTCGTAGATCTGCGTGTCGACCTCTTCGCGCCCGTGGACGAACTCGCGGAACCGCTTGCCGCGCTGGAGCGCGGGGATGAGCGAGGCGGGCCGCGAGCCGAAGGTCAGGATCCGGGCCAGGCGGTCGCGCAGCGCGTCGAGCCGCTCGCCGCTCTCGAGGCCGAAGACCGCGTGCAGGACGATCTCGAGCGTCAGAGCCTGAAGGCGTGGGTGGAGCGCGAGCGGCTCGTCGCGCGGCCAGCGCGCCAGCTCGCGCTCCGTGACCTCGCGCATCAGATCCGACAGCCGCTGCATCGTCTCGCCGTGGAACGCCGGCAGCATCAGCTTGCGCTGGCTCAGGTGGGCCCGCTCGTCGAGCAGGATCACGGAGTTCGCGCCCACGACCGGCTCGAGCACCTTGGCGCCCTCACCGGGGTGGAGCACCTCCGGCGGCGCGGTGAAGATCTCCCGGATGTGATCCGGCTCGGAGTGGTGTACGAACGGCGGCGACTGGACCAGCCGGATCGTGAAGCGCTTTCCGTAGCGGGCGCGGCAGCGCTCGAGGAAGGGGACCGTCCGCGTCCACCACGCGGCCGTCTGAACGACGCTCGGAAGCCTGGGCCCCGGCGGCAGGTCCATCCCGCCAATCTACCCGCAAGTTTCACTCGTTGTGTGCGTTCCAGCACACATGAGCGCCTTCCGCAGGGTCCTAGCCGTGTTCGTGACCGCCACCGCGCTGCTGGGCGCGGCCAGCTCGCCCTCGTCCGCCGTCGTAGGCGGCGGCAACGCGAGCCCGGGCGAGTATCCGTCGGTCGCCGAGATCACGTTCGGGCCCTTCCTGTGCACCGGCACGCTCGTCACGGCCGACTGGGTGCTCACGGCGGGCCACTGCTCGAACATCACGGCCGGCACGGTCGCGTCACCGGCGAGCTGGCCGCCCCAGCTCATCAACGTGCGTATCGGCGGCGGCACGCGGACCGACGGCGAGAAGCGCACGGTGAGCCGCGTGGTCATGCATCCCGACTACCTGCTCACGAACGGCTACGACATCTCGCTGCTCCAGCTCTCGCAGAGCTCGACCATGGCGCCCACGCAGGTGGCGGGCGCCGGCGAGCGCAGCATCTGGAGCGCGGGCACGCTCGAGACGATCGTCGGCTGGGGCGTGACGGAGGAGGGCGGCTCCCGCCCGCAGAACCTTCAGGAGGCGCAGGTCCCGATCACGACCGACGCGTACTGCAGCGGGGCGTACGACGACTCCTTTGACCCCGCGACGATGGTATGCGCGGGGTTCCCCGAGGGCGGCGTCGACACCTGCCAGGGCGACTCCGGCGGCCCGATGTTCGGGCGCACGTCGACCGGCACGCTCCGCGTAGTGGGCGCCACGAGCTGGGGCGACGGCTGCGCCCGCCCGGGCAAGCCGGGCGTGTACGCGCGCGTGGCGGACGAAGAGCTCAGGCCATGGATCGCCGACACCACCGGCTCCGGCGCGAGCAGCACCAGCGCGCTCAGCGCCGCGCTGCGCTGAGGCAGCGCGCCGCCGATCGCCGCGTGACCGCGCGCTAGAAGACGAACGCGATCAGAACGATGATCAGGATGATCAG
>DASQTS010000153.1:0-5025 GCA_035641775.1 Thermoleophilaceae bacterium | reverse complement strand
GCGGTGACCATGCGTGTCGCTCGCGCGTACGACGAGGGCGACGCGCCCTTCCGGCGGATCGCCACGGCCGTGATGAAGCACTATGTCTGCAAGCGCGCTCCAGGCCACGCCGGCGAGGCGCTCGAGTGCCTCGGCGGCAACGGCTACGTCGAGGAGTCCGGAATGCCGCGCCTGCTGCGCGACTCCCCGCTGAACTCGATCTGGGAGGGCTCGGGCAACGTGTCGGCGCTCGACGTGCTGCGCGCGCTCGTGAAGGAGCCGGAGGCGCTGCCGGCCTTCCTCGCCGAGTGCGAGCTGGCCCGCGGCTCGAACGCGGCGCTCGACGCGCACCTGGACCGCATCGGCGCGGCGCAGCCACAGGACCCCGAGTTCGAGGCGCGCAGCGTCGTGTCCGACCTCGCGGTGGCCCTTCAGGCGAGCCTGCTCGTGCGGAACGCGCCCGCCTCCGTCTCCGACGCCTTCTGCGCGTCAAGGCTTCTGGGGGTCGGCCGCGCGTACGGCACGCTGCCGCCCTCGGTGGACGCCGACGCGATCATCGCCCGCGCGCTGCCGGCTTGAACACGATCCGGTACGAGGTCAGCGGGCGGGTCGCCCGCATCACCCTGGACCGGCCCGAGCGCGCCAACGCGATCACTCTCGACATGCCGCGCGAGCTCGCGGAGTGCGTCGAGCAGGCGAACCTCGACCCGGCCGTCCACGTCATCGCCCTGTCGGGCAGCGGCAAGGGCTTCTGCGGTGGCTACGACCTCGTGGAGTACGCCGAGAGCCAGGCGCCGAACCACGATCCTGCCGAGCCGTGGGACCCGGTGGTCGACTGGCAGATGATGAGCCGCAACCTGCGCGGCTTCATGAGCCTGTTCCATTCCGACAAGCCCGTGATCTGCAAGGTCCACGGCTTCTGCGTCGCCGGGGGCACGGACCTGGCGCTCTGCTCGGACCTGCTGGTGATCGCCGACGACGCCCGCATCGGCTACCCGCCGGCGCGCGTCTGGGGAGTGCCGACCTCCGCCATGTGGGCCTTCCGCGTGGGCGACCAGCGCGCCAAGCGGCTCCTGTTCACCGGCGATCTGATCGACGGGCGCACCGCGCACGAGTGGGGCCTCGCGATCGAGGCGCCGCCCGCTGCGGAGCTCGACGAGCGCTTCGAGCAGCTCGTGGAGCGCACCGCGCTCACCCCGGTCAACCAGCTCGTGATGATGAAGCTGCTGGTGAACCAGGCGCTTTACTCGCAGGGCCTGCACGCCACGCAGGCGCTCGGAGTCTTCTTCGACGGGATCGCGCGCCACACGCCGGAGGGCCATGACTTTCAGCGATTCGCGGCGGAGCACGGCTTCAAGGAGGCCGTACGTCGTCGCGATTCGCCGTACGACGCGCCAGAATAGGCGCGCAGTGAGATCCCGCATCGCCGCCGACCGGCTCCGTGACCTCGAGAGCATCACGGATGCCGCCCTCGCGTACCTGCCTATGGAGGAGCTCCTCAAGGAGCTGCTCGCCCGCGTCGTGGCGATCCTCGCAGTGGACACCTCGGCAATCCTCCTGCTCGAGGACGACGACACAACACTCGTCGCGCGGGCTGCGAAGGGCCTCGAGGAGGAGGTCGAGCGCGGGGTGCGCATCCCGGTGGGGCGCGGCTTCGCCGGCCGCATCGCCGCCACCCGCCGCCCGGTTCGCATCTTCAACATCGACGAGTTCGAGGTCGTCAACCCGATCCTGCGCGAGAAGGGGCTCCGCTCGCTGCTCGGCGTGCCGCTGCTCGTGGAGGGAAGCGTGATCGGGGTGCTGCACGTGGGCACGCTGACCCCGCGAGCGTTTGACGACGAGGACGTCCAGCTCCTTCAGCGCGCGGCGGACCGGGCGGCGCTCGCCATCTTCAGCCGGCTCGCCGAACGTGAGCGCGCGCTCGCGGATGCTCTGCAGCGCAGCCTCGCGCCGCGCCTGCCCGTGCTGCCAGGCGTGGAGTTCACGGGTCGCTACCTGCCGGCCGCCGCGGCGCGCCTGGGCGGTGACTGGTACGACGTCTTCCAGCTCCCCGACGGGAGGCTCGGGATGGCGATCGGCGACGTCGTCGGCCGCGGCTTCCACGCGGCGGCGATCATGGGCCAGCTCCGTAGCGCGATGCGGGCGTTCGCACTCGACGCCGCCTCGCCCAGCCTGGTGCTCGAGCGGCTGAGCCGCCTGCTGCGGCAGCTCGAGATCGGCCGGACCGCCACGCTCGTGTACCTGACGCTCGACCCGCACGGAGGGATGCTTCGTCTCGCCAGCGCCGGCCACCCGCCGCCGCTCGTGGACCCGCAGGACGGCGAGCCCTGGTTCGTCGAGCTCGGGGGGTCGGTGCCGCTCGGCGCCACGCGCCACGTGCGCTACGACGACGTCGAGTTGACGCTGGAGCCGGGTGCCGCACTCGTGCTCTACACGGACGGGCTCGTGGAGCGCCCCGGCGAATCGCTCGACGACGGCCTTCAGCGCCTCGCGCGGGTGGTCGGCGGCAGCGACGAGGACCTGGAGCACCTCGGCGACCTGCTCGTGGACGAGATGCTGCCGGAGGGCACAGGCGACGACGACGCAGCGCTCTTGATGGCGCGCGCGCTGCCGCTCAGCGACAGGCTCGTGGCCGAGTTCCCGGCCGAGGTCGAGTCGATCCCGCTGATGCGGCGGATGCTTGGGCGCTGGCTCGCGGACGCGGGCGCCACGCGCGCCGACGTGGACGACCTCACGCTCGCGGCCGCGGAGGCGTGCGCCAACGCGATCGAGCACGCATACGGCCTCGCGCCGGGCATCGTGCAGGTGCGCGCATGGAGCCCGGATGGGACCGAGGTGAAGGTCGCCATTCAGGACTTCGGCAACTGGCGCGCGCCGCGGGGCGCTAACCGGGGCCGCGGCCTCGTCCTGATGGAGGGGCTCACGGACGAGGTGGACGTCGTCCGCGGCGACGAGGGCACCACGGTGGAGCTGACGAGGAGGATCGGGGCCGTGGCGGCGTGAGCGAGCAGCCCAGCCCACGCGTGGAGTACCGCGACGCGGTCGGCGTCGTGAGCGTCGCCGGCGAGGTGGACATCATCCAGGCGCACGCGCTCCGCGACCGGTTGCTCGGCGCCGTCCGCAACGAGGACCTCGGGCTCGTCGTCGACCTGTCGGAGGCCACCTACATCGACAGCGTGGGCGTGAGCCTCCTGTTCGAGCTGGCCGAGCGCCTCGGCGAGCGGCAGCTGAAGCTCGCGGTCGTGCTGCCCGAGGACGGCCTCGTGGAGCGAGTGCTGACGATGGTCCACCTGCGCTCGGTCGCGGATGTCCAGCCGACCGTTGACGCCGCGCTCAGCGCGATCTCAACCTGAGCACCCCGGCCCCGACCAGGACGATCCCGGCGGCCGGAAGGATCCAGAGCGCCAGCCCGCCGCCGCCGTCCTCCCCGTCCTCGGCCGCTACCGAGAACTCGCGCGCGGGCAGAGAGCGGCCACCGTCGCCGGGCACCGGGTCGCCGGAGGAGTGGTACACGCCCCCGGCGCCCTCACGCTCGGCACGGCTGCCGACCGCGAATGCGACGTAGGGCGGCGGGACGCGCCCGCTTCCCACTCGCACCGCCTCGAAGTTGAACCTGCGCTTGCCGCTCAGCGCGAGCAGCGTCCAGCGGCCCTCCGACGGGAAGGTCAGCCGCGCCTCGTAGCGAGCCGCGCCCTGAGGGTCCGCCCAGACGCGACGTAGCGGGGCCGTGACTTCGCGCGTCCCCTGCTGCGCCAACAGGTCGACCCGCGAGAGGCCGCGGAACTCGACGACTTCGAGCGTGACCCTCCACGGCCGTCCGGCTTCAGCGGGGTCGTCGCCCGGAGTGAGGATGGCGTGCGGCCCCTTCGCGTGCGCGGGGCCGGCAGTGGCGAGTACGGCGGCGAGCAGTGCGAGCAGAAGGCGTCCCATGCCTCCACTACAACCGGACGCACGCGTAGGTTCCCGTCATGCGCGTCCTATTGATCGGTGGCACCGGCCCGGTCGGCCTCTCGGCGTTGCCGCATCTGCTTGAGGCGGGGCACACCGTGGCGGTCGCGCACACCGGCGCGCACGAGCCGGCCGGCGCGACCGAGGTCGAGCACATCCACGGGTCGCGCGAGCAGCTGCTGCGCAAGCGCGGCGCCGTCGAGTGCTGGCGGCCGGACGCGCTCGTGGACAGCTTCCCCGGCGGCGCGACGGCGGAGAAGGCGCATGAGCTGGGAGCGGTCGCCGAGCGCTGCGGCACCGGGCGGCTCGTGGCGATCAGCTCCATGGACGTGTACCGCCATTGCGCCGCGGCCGGGGTGGACGACCACGAGCCGCTCGAGCTGCCGCTCGACCCGCTGCCGATCCGCGAGGACGCCGCGCGGCGGCCGCCCCGCCGAGCGGACGCCGCGCACGACAACGTGGCGATGGAGGATGCTCTGACCGGCCCGCAGGCGGTGACGGTGCTTCGACCGGGCGCGATCTACGGGCCGTTCCTCCATCCGCGCGTCCTCCGCGAGTGGTACCTGGTCGGGCGCGTCGCCCGGGGAGAGCGCGAGCTGCCGCTGCCGGACGGCGGCACGCAGCTCTTTCACCGGGTCGCCGCGGAGCGCGTGGGCCGCGCGGTGGCGGCCGCGCTCGAGCGCGCGCCGGCGGGACGGTGGGAATGCAACGTGGGTGACACGCGCGACTTCACCTTCGGCGCGCTGGCCGCGCTCGTGGGCGAGCGGCTCGGCTGGCACTGGGAGCCGGTGCGCATCGCGTGGGACGAGGGCGACCATCCCTGGAATGTGCGCCACCCGATCGTCACTGACACAACACGGCTGAGGGAGACGCTCGGCGTGACGGAGCCCGACCCGGTCGCGGCGACCGAGGCGCAGATCGACTGGCTCTGGGAGAACCGCGAGCGCGCCCGAGCGCTGCCGGGCTAGTCGTCGAAGCGGCCCGCGAACAGCGCGAAGACGGCGCCCTGCGGGTCCTGCGCCACGAGGATCCGGCCTCCGGGCACTTCGCGCGGCTCGACCATCACCGTGCCGCCGCTCGAGCCGATCTGCTCGGCGG
>DASQTS010000152.1:0-12089 GCA_035641775.1 Thermoleophilaceae bacterium | reverse complement strand
TCCGAGCTGATGCTGTGCGTCGCCGACGCGCGCGTGGGCGGCATCCGGCAGCGGTGGTGGGCGGTTGCGCTGCCCGACGGCACGCTCATCGAGGGCGCGCGCGGCGTGGAGCTCACCCCCGGTCGCGCGCGCGTGCGCGGCGTGCTCGACCTGGAGCTCGACGAGCCCGGCGGCGTGGAGGTCGTGTCCCCGGACGGACGTTCGTACATCTGGACGCGTAAGTCGGCGCCGGTCTTCGTGCGCGGGAGCGTGACGGTCGGCGGCCGGCGCTTCGAGCTCGACGGTGACGACGGCTTCGTCGACGAGTCCGCCGGGTACCACGCCCGCCACACCGCATGGCGATGGTCTGCGGGCGTCGGGCGAACGGACGACGGCCGCCGCGTCGCGTGGAACCTGGTGGACGGCGTGCACGACGGCGCCACGAGCGAGCGCACGGTCTGGCTCGACGGCGAGCCTCGTGAGGTGCCGGCGCAGGAGTTCGCGGGCGACCTCTCGCGCGTTGGCGGCTTGGACTTCCGCGCATGGTCGGTCCGCGAGTCGCGCATGAACCTGCTCGTGGTCCGGAACCGCTACAGGCAGCCTTTCGGGGAGTTCAGCGGAGAGCTCCCGTGCGGAATCACGCTCGCTGAGGGCTACGGGGTGATGGAGGAGCATGATGTGCTCTGGTGAGGGAGCTCGTCACCTGGCTCGCCGCCCTGCTGGGGCTAGCGGCCCCCGCCCCGGCCGCCGCGCCTGAGCGGCCGGTTCGGTTCACCGTCGCGGCCTCCGGAGACCTGCTCATCCACGCGCCCGTCGCGCAGCGGGCGCTCGCGCTCGGAGCGGGCGGCCGCTACGACTTCGCCCCGATGTTCACCCCGGTCAGGCGGCGCATCGCGCGAGCCGACCTGGCGCTCTGCCATGTCGAGACCCCGCTCGTGCCGGGAGCGGTCCAGGGCTATCCGAGCTTCCGCACGCCGCCGGACCTCGCGCGCTCGATCCGGCGTACCGGGTGGGACGCCTGCAGCACGGCGTCGAACCACTCGCTCGACGCCGGTGAGTACGGGGTCGGCACGAGCCTGCGAGCGCTGCGCGGGGCTGGGGTGAAGGCCACCGGCACCGCGCGCTCCGCGCGAGCCAGGCGGCGCACGACGATGCTCCGGGTCAGGGGGGTGCGCGTGGCGTTCCTCTCCTACACGGCGGTTTCGAACGGACAGACCGTGCCGCACCCCTGGACGGTGAACTGGGCGTCGCCGCGGCTGATCCTGCGGGACGCGCGTCGCGCCCGGCGGCGCGGAGCGCGGCTCGTGGTCGTGAACCTCCACTGGGGAGCCGAGTACGTGCACTCGGTCACGCCCGCCCAGCGCGCGCTCGCCCGGCGGCTGACTCGCTCGCCCGCAGTCGACGCGATCGTCGGGCAGCACGCCCACGTCGTCCAGCCGATCCGGCGCGTGCGCGGCAAGCCGGTCGTGTTCGGCGAGGGCAACCTGATCTCGAACCAGACCCCGGCCTGCTGCGCGGCCGGCGTGCAGGACGGGCTGATCGCCCTGATCGACTTCGTCGCACGGCCCGGCCGGCGCGTCCGGGCGCGGCGCATCCGCTACGTCCCGACCTGGGTCCGTCACCCGGACTTCGCGGTGCTTCCCGCCGCGCCCGGGTCGCCGTCCTGGAACAGGACCGTCAGCGTCGCGGGGCGCCGGCCAAGGATCGGGCCGGTCACGCCGCGTTAGGGTCCCGCCATGCAGATCCGCGCCGCCGTTCTCGAGGAGTTCGCAAAGCCGCTCGTCGTCCAGCACGTCGAGCTCCAGGGCCCGAAGCCGGGCGAGGTGCTGGTGCGCCTCGGGGCGTGCGGCGTCTGCCACACGGACCTGTACACGGCAAGCGGCGCGGACCCGTCCGGCTACGCGCCGACCGTGCTCGGGCACGAGGGCGCGGGCGTGGTCGAGGAGGTCGGAGACGGCGTCACGAGCGTGGCGCCGGGCGACCACGTGATCACACTGTTCTCGCCGCAGTGCCGCGAGTGCATCCACTGCGTGTCCGACAAGACCAACCTCTGCCTCGCGATCCGCGACCAGCAGAACAAGGGCTACCTACCGGACGGCTCCACCCGGCTTCACCGCGGCGACGAGGAGCTGCGCCACTTCATGGGCACCAGCACGTTCGCCGAGGCGACCGTGATGCCCGAGATCGCGCTGGCGAAGGTGGACCGCGAGGCACCGCTCGACGTGGTCTGCACGCTCGCCTGCGGAGCGACGACCGGCATCGGGGCCGCGCTCTACATCGCGAAGGTCGAGCCCGGCTCGACGTGCGTCGTGTTCGGCGCGGGGCTGGTCGGACTGGGCGCCGTGGCGGGCGCGCGCGTCGCCGGTGCCGAGCGGATCATCGCCGTCGACCTGTCGGAGGAGCGCCTCGAGCACGCCCGGGGGCAGGGCGCGACCGAGACGATGGTGGGCGGCCCGGACACGGTCGAGCGGATCCTGGAGATGACGGACGGGTTCGGCGCCGACTACACCTTCGAGGCCACCGGCAGCGTCGGGGTGATGCGCCAGGCCGTGGAGTCGGCGCGCATGGGCTGGGGCCTCTGCACGATCGCGGGCGTGGCCGGCAAGGGCGAGGTGCTCGAGGTGGTGCCGCGCTACCTGATCACGGGCCGCCGGATCGCCGGCGCCTCCTTCGGCGGAGCAAAGGGCCGCGACCGCGTCCCGGAGCTCGTGGATAGCTACATGTCCGGCGAGCTCGACCTGGAGTCGCTCGTCACCCGCCGCGTCTCGCTCGACGAGGTGAACGACGCCTTCGAGGCGATGGAACGGCAGGACGGTATCCGGACGGTCATCACCTACTACTAGGCGAGGAAGCTGCCGCGCGCGCCGCTCGAGGGCCCGGCGGCGGCGCCCGACTCGAGCAGGCCGTTGATCTCCTCTTCGGAGTAGCCGAGGGCCGCGAGCACCTCGTGCGTGTGCTCGCCGAGTGCCGGGCCCGGCCCAGCGGGCGCTCCGGGCGTGCGCGAGAGCTTCACGGGCACGCCGAGCAGCTTCGGGGGCTCGGCGGCGCCCGGCTGGTCGAGTGACACGACCATCTCGCGCGCGCGGACCAGCTCGGAGTCGAGGGCCTCGTCGAGGTCCAGCACGGGCTCGAGGCAGCAGTCGTGCTCCGAGGCGAACGCCTGCCACTCGTCGCGCGTGCGCTCGAGGAAGATCCGCTCCACCTCGGCGTGCGCGTTCGAGCCCGGCCGCTCGAACTGCTTCTCGACGAGGTCCTCACGCCCCACACCCCGGCACCACTCCTGCCAGAACTTCGGCTCGAGCGCCCCGAGCGTGACCCAGCCGTCGCGGCACGCGTAGGGCCGGTAGCAGACGAGCCCGCCCGCGAGCTCGAGGTCGCCGCGGCCCGGCACGGCCCCGTCCGCGAGGTACTTCGCGGCCACGAGCGCGAGCCACGAGAGGGAGCCGTCGAACATCGACACGTCCACGAGCTGGCCCTCGCCCGAGCGGTCGCGCTCGCGCAGCGCCGCCATGATGCCGAACGCCGCCATCAGCGCGCCGCCGCCGAGGTCCGCGATCTGGCCCGCCGGCTGGACGGGCGGGCCCCCGCCGTCCCCGGTCAGGCCGAGCAGCCCGTTGAGGCCGAGGTAGTTCATGTCGTGGCCGGAGCGGCCGGTGTACGGCCCGTCCTGGCCGTAGCCGGTGATCGCGCAGTAGACGAGGCGAGGATTCTCTTCCCGCAACCGCCCATATCCGACCCCCAACCTCTCCATGACCCCAGGGCGGAAGGATTCGAGCAGCACGTCGTGCTCGCGCACCAGCCGCAGCAGCACCACGCGGCCGCCCTCGCTCTTCAGATCCAACCGGATCGATCTCTTGCCTCTGTTCAAGGCGAGAAACAGGGCCGACTTGGCGGAGCCGTCCGCGCCCTCGTGGTAGGGAGGCGACCACCGGATGTAATCGCCCATCCCCGTGTCCTCGACCTTCAGGACCTCGGCGCCGAAGTCCGCGAGGAGCACCGAGCAGAAGCCACCGGGAAGCAGCCGCGACAGGTCGAGGACGCGGATGTCCTCGAGAGCGGTCACACGCCCAGCAGGTCGCGGGCCTCGGCCACCGTCGCCGCCCGCCGGCCGGCGTTCTCCACGATCTCTCGGGCCTTTGCGATGAGGTCGCCGTTCGACCGCGCCATCTGCCCGTCGGGCAGGTAGAAGTTGTCCTCGAGCCCGGCTCTCACGTTGCCGCCGAGCGCTGCGGCCGCTGAGATGAGCGACCACTGCCCGCGACTGATGCCGATGACCCCCCAGTTGGCGCGCACGTCAGGCACCTGCTCCGCCATGTGGGCGAGGTTCTTGGCCGTCGGCCTGATGCCGCCCGTCACGCCCATCACGCACGACACCTGCAGCGGCTCCGAGAGCAGCCCCATGTCGATCAGCGGGTCGAGGTTCGCCACGTGGCCCGAGTCGAAGCACTCGTGCTCCGGTCGGATCCCCAGCTCGTTCATCGCGGTGACGAATTCGATGATCGTGTCGAACGAGTTCTCGAAGACGGTCTTGAAGACGAAGTCCCTGCGCTTGGACGAGTACTTCGCGTAGTTCATCGACCCCATGTTCAGCGCGGCCACGTCCGGCTTCAGCTCGCGCAGGTACTCGACCCGCTTCTCGATCGGGACGCCGATCGCGCCCGTGGAGTAGTTCACGATCACGTCGTTGACCGCGCCCTTGATCGCGTCTGTGATCGCGCGGAAGTCCTCGACCTCGTAGCTCGGCACCCCGTCCGGCGTGCGCGCGTGGATGTGGATCATCGAGCAGCCCTCGTCCACCGCCCGCTTCGCCTCGGCGGCGTACTCCTCGGGCGTGTACGGAATGGCCGGGCACTGCTCCCGGTTGGCGACCGCGCCGGAGATCGAGCAGGTGATGATGCAGGGGTGGTCGTTCACCCCCGCCGGAGCTCCTTGATGTCGCGCCCTGCGGCCGAGTCCTCGATCAGCCGCTCCAGCCGCCGCAGGCGCGTCTCCTCGCGCTTGGCGCTCATCACCAGGTAGATCGCGGTCCGCCGGTACGACGGCGGCCGCGCGTAGAAGTACTCGGCCGCGGGCCCGTTCGCCCGGAGTCGGTCCTCGTACTTGGGCGGCAGGCCCTTGGCCGCGTCCTCGTAGGAGTACACGCCAGTCCTCTCCGGCTCGCGCTTCTCGAACGCGGCGAGTCCCGCCGGCCGCATGAGGCCCGCTTCCTTCAGTTGCGCGATCTTTTCGACGTTGATCTTGCTCCAGTTGCTGGCGGGCTTGCGCGGCGTGAAGCGCTGCATGTAGCGGTCCCCGTCGATCGTGTTGACCTTGCCGTCTATCCACCCGAAGCAGAGGGCCTGATCGACCGCCTCGGACCAGCTCATCGCGCGCTTGCCGGTGTGCTGCTTGTGGAAGCCGACGTAGACCTCCTGCTCGGTCGCGTGGTGCTCTTCGAGCCAGTCGTAGAACTCCTGGGGGGAGCCGAAGTAGATGGGTTTCATACCGGCATCACGCCGTGCTTCTTCCACGGGCGCTGCACTCTCTTCGTGGCGGCCATCTCCAGGGCGCGGATCACGGTCGGCCGCGTCTCGCGCGGGTCGATGATGTCGTCGACCATCGCGTTGCCGGCCGCGATGTACGGGTCGATCGTCCGGCGGATTCCCTCGATCATCTCGGCGCGCGTGGCGTCGGGATCGTCCGCCGCCTCGATCTGCTTGCGGAAGATGATGTTCACCGCGCCCTCGGGGCCCATCACGGAAATCTCGGCGCTCGGCCAGGCGACGATCAAGTCGGGCTCGTACGCGCGCCCGTTCATCACGTAGTAGCCCGCCCCATAGGCCTTCCGGATCACGACCGTCACCTTCGGCACCGTCGCGCGCGAGACCGCGTAGAGCATCTTCGCGCCGTGGCGGATGATCCCGGCCTGCTCGACCTTCGTCCCGACCATGAAGCCCGGCACGTCCATGAGGAACAGGAGCGGGATGCCATAGGCGTCGCACAGGTTCACGAAGCGCGCCGCCTTGTCGGCGGAGTCGTTCTCGAGGATCCCGCCTAGGTGCTTCGGTTGGTTGGCCACGATCCCCACCGGCCGCCCGCCCAGGCGCGCGAGGCAGGTGATGATCGTGCGCGCCCAGCGCGGCTTGAGGTCGAACCAGTCGCCGTCGTCCACGATCCGCCCTATCACGTCGTACATGTCGTACGGCTTGCGCGGCGAGTCGGGGAGGACGTCGAGCAGCTCCTCGTCCATGCGGTCCACGGGGTCGGAGGGCTCGAGCAGCGGTGGCGCCTCCTCGCAGTTCTGTGGAAAGAAGCTGAGGTAGCCCCTGACCGCCTCGATGCACTCCTCGTCGGAGCCCACCTCGAGGTCGGCGACGCCCGACACGCGCGTGTGGATGCGCGAGCCGCCCAGCTCCTCCTGGGTCACGTCCTCGCCCGTAACGGCCTTCGTCAGGTGCGGGCCGGCGAGCGCCATCGACCCGCGGCCCTTCACCATCGGCACGAAGTCGGCGAGCCCGGGGATGTAGGCGGTGCCCGCCGCGCAGGGACCCATGAGCGCCGCAACCTGGGGCACGACGCCGCTCATGATCACCTCCTCGCGAAACAGATGGCCCGACCCGGCGAACAGCGAGCCGGCGGCCTCCTGGATGCGCGCACCCGCGGAGTCGAGCAGCCACAGCATCGGGATCCGCTTCGTCAGCGCCAGCTCGCGCAGGCGCGCGACCTTGAGCTCGCCGGTCATCCCCATCGAGCCGGCCATCACGGTGAAGTCGTAGGCCGCCACGGCCACGAGCCGGCCGTCGACCTTCCCGTAGCCGGTGATCACGCCGTCCGCCGGCGCGTCCTTCTCCTCCATCGCGCGCTGCGAGAAGTGCGGGCGGCCGTGGATGCCGAGCTCGGTGAAGGTGCCCTCGTCGATCAGGAGTGCCAGCCGCTCGCGAGCCGTCAGCTTCTCCTGCTCGTGCTGACGCGCGATCTTCTCCTCGCCGCCGCCGAGCCGCGCGCGCTCGCGGCGCTCGTGCAGATCCTCGACGAGCGATCGCAGCGGCGGGCGCGCCACGAGCGTGTCGGCCGCAGCCCGCTCGGCCACGCTCAGCTCCGGCCCGAGAGGTGGTCGAGGAACGGCTCGAGCACGTGCATGGCCGTCTCGGTGGCCACGGCGCGCGCCTCCTCGCCCTCCGGCGCCTCGAACGCCGTCACCTCGAGTCCCACGAGCTCCGAGTCCTCGAGCACCGAGTCCACTAGGTCGTAGAGCTTGTCCGGGTGGAGGCCGCCCGGGGCCGGCACGGCGGCGGGGAAGTGCTCCGGGTCGAGCACGTCGAGGTCGAGGTGCACGAACACAGGCGCGCCATCGAGCGCGTTCTTCGCGGCCACGAGCGTCTCGATGGCGCTCGCCCCGATCACCGTCGCCGAGCTGCGCTCGAGCAGCTCGCGCTCGCCCGGGTCGAGGTCGCGGATCCCGGCCAGCACGACGCGCTCCGCGGGCAGAGTCTCGCCGAGGCCGGCGTCCCACTCGCCCGTGGCAGCGGCGAGGCACATGCCGCCGAGGTAGCCGCTGCCCGAGGTGTCCGGCGTGTTGTAGTCGCCGTGGGCGTCGAGCCACAGGATGCGCGCGTCGGGGCGGTTCCTGATCGCCGCCGGGAGCGTGGTCACGGAGACCGAGCAGTCCGCGGCGAGGAGCACGGGCGTGTCGCCGGCCGCGAGCGCGTCGTCCACCTGGCCGCCGGCCTCGAGCAGGCAGCCGCGCGCGTCCGCGAGGTCCTCGTCGAAGCGCGTCTCGCTCACAACGCCTGCGCTTCCGATGAAGCGCGGCTCCACGCCCAGCGCGCCGGCCACGAGCGGCGCCAGGATCTCCACGCCGCGCGGAGCGCCGGGGAAGCGGTCGGCCGTGCGGCAGCGCAGCGCTACGAGCGAGACGGCCACTTGCCTACCGGCCCGTCCACTGGGGCTCGCGCTTCTCGAAGAATGCCTTCACACCCTCCTGGATGTCCTCCGTCGTGAAGGCGAGCGAGAGCTGCGAGCGTAGGAAGTCGAGCGCGTCCTCGAACGGCATGTCGAGCTGCCGGTACATCGCGTCCTTGCCGAGCTTCATCAGCACGGGCGACTTCGAGGCGAGCTTCTTCGCCCAGTCGTCCACCGCGGCATCGAACTCGGCGTCGGGCACGACCCGGTTGACGATCCCGGCCTCACGCGCCGCCTCGGCCGACATCCGCTCGCCGAGCAGCAGCATCTCGTTCACCTTCTTGCGCGGCACGTTCCGGTAGATCAGCGCCATGATCATGAACGGGAACACGCCCACGTTGATCTCGGGCGTCCCGAACGTCGCACTCTCCTTCGCCACGATCAGGTCGCACGCGAGCGCGACGCCGAGCGCGCCGGCGAGCACGTGCCCGTTCGCGGCGCACAGCGTGGGCTTGCCGAGCCCCATGATCATCTTGAAGAGGCGCGGGAAGCGCTCGGTGCCGAAATGCTTGTGCACGAGCGGGACGTCGGCGGCGAACTGGTCGAGGCTGCCGCCGGCCGAGAACACCTTGTCGTGCGTCGAGGTGAGCACCACGCAGCGGACCGCGTCGTCGGCCGCGGCGAGCTCGAAGGCCCCGATCAGGCCGGTGAGCAGCTCGGTCGACAGCGCGTTCCGCGTGTCGGGCTGGTCGAGGGCGATGGTCGCGACCCCGTCGCTCACGTCATAGCGGACCGTCTCGTTCGACACGCGGAGATTCTTACTACACCGGGACCCAGGCCTCGCGCATGTCGACCCGCTCGCCCCTGAAAGGGACGCCCTCCGCCGCCAGCAGGCGGCGCTGGCGCTCGCCCTTGGCGAGCGAGCCGTCGGCACGGACGATGCGGTGCCAGGGGACGTCCGGATCGTGGCAGTCCGACAGCACCGTGCCCGCGAAGCGGGGCGCGCCCGGTGAGAGGTCCCCGTAGGTCGTGACGTGCCCCTCCGGGACCTCGCGCACCCGCGTGAGCACCTCCTCGGCATTCACAGGCTGCGCACCGCCGCCTCCACCGGGGTCTCGCCTGAGACCAGCTCAAAGACCTTGCCCACCGTGCTCGGCGTCTCGAGCACCGCGAGTAGCACGGCAGCCACGTCGTCCCGCGGCACATTGCCCCGCTCGATCCCCGTCCCAACGGTCACCCGTCCGGTCCCTGGGTCGTCGGTCAGCCCGCCCGGCCGGACGATCGTGTGGTCCAGCCCGCTGTCCGTGAGCCTGCGATCCGCCTCGGCCTTGGCCTCGTAGTAGGGACGCATCTCGTCGGACCACTCATCCGGGCGGTCCGCGGCGATCGCGCTGACCATGACGTACCGCGGGACACCCGCCCCCATCAGCTTGACGGCGCCGCCGTAGTCCACCGTTCGCTTACGCTCAGGGCCGCTGCCCGGCCCGGCGCCCGCCGCGAAAACCACCGCATCGGCGCCCTGGCAGCACTCCGAGATGTCGTCGAGCGCCTCCATGTCGCAGGTCACGGCCTCGGCGCCCACGGCTGCGAGCTCTGAGGCGTGGTCCGGGTTGCGGATCAGCCCCCGGGCGCGATGGCCACGGTCAGCGAGCAGGCGAAGCAGCCGGATTCCGACCTGCCCGTGCCCGCCGGCGACGACTACGTCCATGCCCGGATGCTACGCCCGCGAAGGTCAGGGAGCGGTTACGTGAGTTCCCCGATGCGAGCCGGCACCGGGCGCGGCAAAGTAGCCCCATGAAGACGGCAGCGCTCACATCCGCGCAACTGCACCGGAACCCGCACCTCATCGATGGTCCGCGGGCTGCCCTCCGGACGCGCGACGAGTCGCGCCTCTCACTGCGACGGGGCCGCCGCCGCCGTAACGCCTGACGAGGTTTGTTACGCGCGCGGCGGCCCGCCGCATGGGCCCGCGATGCCGAGCGCCTCGAGCAGATAGAGCCACACCTCGCTGCGCGTCGGGAACGCGGGCACCGCGTGGAACAGGCGCGTCAACGGCACCTCCCCCACGACAGCGATCGTCGCGGCATGCAGGAACTCCGCGACCTCCGGGCCCGTGAAGGTGGCGCCGACGATCACGCCGCGGTCATCGTCGACTACCAGGCGCGTGTTGCCGCGGGCGTCGTCCCGCCCGTAGAAGCTCGCGCCGGCGTTGCCCTGCGTCGAGACGTCCACGGCGCGCACGCTCAGGCCGTCCTGCTTCGCGGCGTCGAGCGTGTAGCCCACGGCGGCGACGTGCGGGTCGGTGAAGATCACCCGCGGCGAGCGCGAGCCGTCGGCCGTGGTCGGGAGGCACGCGCCGCCGTGGCCGAGGATGACGTCGGCCGCGATGCGCGCCTGGTACTTCCCCATGTGGGTCAGCAGCGCGCGCCCGTTCACGTCGCCGATCGCGAACAGCCAGTCGGCCGCCTCGGTCCTCATCGAGTCGTCGACGTGGATCGGCTTGCCTGGCTCGAGGCCGATCGTGTCGAGGCCGAGGTCGTCGGTGTTGTGGCGGCGGCCGATGGCCACGAGGAGCTGGTCGGCGCGCACCGGGCCGCCGTCGTCCAGTTCGAGCGTGACCTCGCCGTTCCCGGCGCGCACCGCCGTGGCGCTCGTCCCGAGCCGCACGTCCACGCCGTTCTCGCGCAGCGCTTCCAGCACATGCTCGCTCGCGAACGGCTCCTCGCGCGCGATGAGCCTGTCGGCGCGCTCGATGACCGTCACCTGCGACCCCAACGAGCTGTACGCCTGCGCCATCTCCACCGCCACCACGCCGCCGCCCAGGATCGCCAGCCGGTCCGGCACCTCCTTCGCGGTGGTCGCCTCCCGGTTCGTCCACGGCTCCGCCTCGCGGAGCCCGTCGATCGGCGGGATCAGCGGCGCGGTGCCGGTGGCCACCACCACGGCCTTTCGCGCGACCAGGGTGTCTTCGCCCACCCGCACGCGCCGCGCGCCGTCGATCCGGCCCGGCCCGCGCACGACCGTCACGCCCCGCTGCTCGAGCCACGGCACCTGGTTCGAGTCGTCGAGGTCATGGATGATCTCGTCGCGCCGCGCGAGGACCGCCCCGGCGTCCAGGTCGCCCCTCACGGCCTCGCGCACGCCCGGGATGCGGCGCACCTCGGCGAGCAGCTCGCCCGGGCGGAGCAGCGCCTTCGAGGGCATGCACGCGTAGAACGAGCACTCGCCGCCGAGCAGGTGCGACTCCACGGCCGCCACCTCCAGCCCCGCCTCGCCTAGCCGCCCGGCGCACACCTCCCCGGCCGGGCCCGATCCGAGAACAACCACGTCGAATTCGCGCTCGCTCATGCGGGGACGGTACTTTCCTTCGCATGGCGACCGCAGACGCACTCCTGAAGCCGGACCACGGCGCGAGCCGCAAGCACTTCATCTTCACTGAGGAGCACGACCAGCTCCGCGCGTCGATTCGGGCGTTCGTGACGAAGGAGCTCGCGCCTCACGCGGAGGAGTGGGAGGAGACGACCTTCCCGGACTCCGTCTTCGCGCGGATGGGCGAGCTCGGCTTCCTCGGCCTCTCGTATCCCGAGGAGTACGGCGGCCAGGGCGGCGACTACTACTCCAACCTCGTGCTTGCCGAAGAGATGGTGCACGCGAACAGCGGCGGCCTCGCCATGGGCGTGGCGGTGCACACGGACATGGCCACCCCGCCGATCCACCTGTTCGGCACCGAGGAGCAGAAGCAGCGCTACCTCGTGCCGGCGATCCGCGGCGAGAAGATCTCCTGCCTCGGCATCACCGAGCCCGATGCCGGCAGCGACGTGTCCGGCATCAAGACGCGCGCCGTCCGCGACGGCGACGAGTGGGTCATCAACGGCTCGAAGACCTACATCACGAACGGCCACCGCGCGGACTTCATCGTGCTCGTAACGAAGACGGACGCCGACGCCGGCTACGACGGGTTCACGCTGTTCCTGGTGGACATGGACGCGCCCGGCGTGATCCGCGAGAGGAAGCTCGAGAAGCTCGGCATGCACGCCTCCGACACCGCGCTGCTCGCCTTCCAGGACGTGCGCGTGCCCGCGGACGCCGTGCTCGGGCAGGAGGGCAAGGGCTTCTACCACATCATGTGGGAGCTCCAGGGCGAGCGCCTGATCGGCGCGGCGGGCTGCGTGGCGGGCGCGCAGAAGTGCTTCGACAAGACACTCCAGTACGCCACCGAGCGCAGCGCG
>DASQTS010000151.1:0-2742 GCA_035641775.1 Thermoleophilaceae bacterium | reverse complement strand
AGCTGTAGCTCCCAGCCAGCCGGCGACCTCGCGGAGGTCCTCACGCTGGACGGAGCCTTCGACCGATCGAACGCCGCACAGGTCGAGATGGCCCTAGGTGACGCGGTCGATGCCGATAGGCCACAACTGGTCATCGACCTCCGAGGTGTGAGCTTTCTGGACTCGACGATGCTCAGGATGCTTATTCAGGGCCTGGGTGAAACGGTCGCCCGCGGCGCCCGGCTCGCCCTGGTCCGCCCCAATGCGACGGTTTGGAGAGTGTTCGTGCTCACCGGCCTCAGTCACAACTTCCATTCGTTTGGCCGCTTGGATGAGGCCTTGGCCAGCCTCGCGTTGCGACCTTGACGCCGCCGTAGCCCACGAGCCGCCGGCGAGCGCGGCGCGCAGGTGGCTCGGGCGCTGACCGGAGAGGGCGAGGTGGCATAGTCCGCGGATGGGGCGTGCGAGGGCGCGAATCGCGGACGCTGCTGCGGCTTGCTCTCAGAATTTCCGGAGCGGGAATCTCAGGCGTGCGCAGCTCGCGTTCGGAGCGATGTGGACCGGGGACTGGGCCGCGACGGTCGCGCTGGGGGTGTTTGCCTTCCGCGATGGCGGCGCGGGCGCGGTCGGGCTGGTCGGCCTTCTGCGCATGGCTCCGGCGGCGCTGGTTGCGCCGTTCGCAGCGACGATCGCGGATCGAGTGCGCCGGGAGGTGGTGCTCGCGTGGGTCGGCGTGACACGTGCCGTCGCGCTCGGCGTTGCGGCCGCGGTGATCGAGGCGGACGGGCCCGCGGGACTCGTCTACGCGGCGCTGGTCGCCGCGACAGTGGGGCAAACGCTGTACAGGCCGGCGCACTCCGCGTTGCTCCCGACTCTCTGCGTCACCCCCACGGAGCTGACGAGCGCCAACGTCGTGCGCGGTCTGCTCGACTCCCTGGCCACGCTACTCGGGCCGCTGCTCGCGGCGGTGTTGCTCGACTTGAGTGGGCCTGCGGCAGTGTTCGCGGCAGCCGCGGGAGTATCGCTGCTGTCGACCGCGCTCGTGGCCGGGGTGCGCTACGAGGCGGCGCCGCGCGTCGGCGTCGTCCCGGCGGCGCGGGTGCTGCGCCAGACGGTCGAGGGCCTGCACACAATCGTCGCCGACCGCCACCTGACGCTGCTGACGGCGCTCACGACGCTCCAAACATTCACGCGCGGCGCTCTGACCGTTTTCTCGGTCGTCGTTTCGATCGAGCTGCTCGGCTTGGGCGAGGCCGGTGTCGGAGTGCTCACCGCCGCGGTCGGTGCCGGCGCCGTGGCGGGATCGCTTGCGCTCGCGCTGCTGATCGGAGGCGGACGGCTCGCCCGATGGTTTGGGGTCGGTGTCGCCCTCTGGGGAGCGCCGCTGGCGGGCATCGGCGTGATCCCGCACCAGTCGGCGGCGATCCTGCTGCTCGCCCTAGTGGGCATCGGCAACGCGCTCGTGGATGTGGGCGCGTTCACCTTGCCGGCCCGCCTCGCCGACGATGCAGTGCTCGCGCGCACCTTCGCCGCCTTCGAGGCAATCATCACGCTCGGCGTCGGGGCGGGAGCGATCGTCACGCCGCTGGTGATCGACGCGGTCGGCATCCGCCTGGCGCTCGTGCTGACCGGCGCGTTGGCCCCCTTAGCGGTCCTCACAGGGTGGCGGGCCTTGCACGCTCTCGACGACCGCGTGCGCGTTCGGGACACCGACATCGCCCTGCTCCAGCGCGTGCCCATGCTTCGTGCGCTGCCTGAGGCCACAATCGAGCAGCTCGCCGCAGGGTTGACGCACGCAAGCTTCCCGCCGGGTGAGCTCGTGTTCGCGGAAGGCGACCGCGGCGACGACTTCTACGTCATCCAGCAAGGCGAAGCGGAAGTGGTCGCAGAAGGTGGGCGACTGCTGCGCACGATCGGCCCGGGTGACGGCTTTGGCGAGATCGCTCTGCTGCGCGCCTGCCGGCGCACCGCCTCCGTGCGGGCCGTGACGAGCTTGACGCTGTGCACGGTGAGCCGCGACGGCTTCGTGGCCGCGGTCGCCGGCTACTCCCCCAGCACGAGCACGGCGGACGAGTTAATCGCCGGCCACCTGGGCCACCTCGACAGACCGCGTTGAAGGCGGCTGCGGGCTAGCGAGCGCGAGCTCGTCTCTGCTGTGAAACGAGGGACGGCCAGCAAGTCAGCAGTGCTCTGGCCAGCGGGAGGTCTGGAGGCTCGTCACCGCTTCCGCTTCCAGTGCACAGCGAGCACATCCGCCGGCCGGTTCAGGGTCGCTCGGTTCGGACGAAGCGCACCAGCCTCCCACGACGCTCGCACTACCCGCTTTGCGCGAGGAGCGATAACCGTGAGCGAGACCGCCGCAATTCGCGCGAGGTCGAGATCCTTACCGAAATTCGCTGTCCTCCGGACCGCGATCCTTCACGGAGAGGTCGCCCGTCGTCGCGACCTCATTTTACGGCCAGCGCGGTGATCCCGCCGGTCCGCTCGCCGAGTTCGGTCCAACTCTCGCCGCCGTCTTCGGTTTGAAGCAGTGTGCCGTCGCCCAGGCCGGCGAATAGCTGTTCCGGACCGGTCGCGAGCGCGTAGACATGGGAGTCGCGCGGGCCGTCGATGATCTGCCAGGGCCCGGAGCCCTCCCAGCGGTAGATCGCGGAGTCGGATGGGCGGCTGCCATGCGCCTCGAAGGGGCCTGGGGCCGCCGAGACGAACCAGCGCTCCGGATCGGCCGGGTCGACAGCCAGGGCCCAGGCGTAGCGGCGCTCA
>DASQTS010000150.1:0-10966 GCA_035641775.1 Thermoleophilaceae bacterium | reverse complement strand
CCGATGGACTTCACGATGAACGACGAGAGCGGCGTGCTGATCGAGGGCTTCGAGCGTGAGCCGATGGTCCGCCAGGCATGGCACCCGCCCTACTACCAGCGGCTCTGCGAGGAGGCCGGGCTCGAGAAGGCCGTGGACACGTTCATGTGGTCGCTCCACATCTCGGGCCGCGACCAGGTGATGCCGATCATCTGGGACCTGGCCGAGCAGCTCGAGCCGAAGCACGGGATCCGCATCCGGAAGATGAGCCGGCGTCACCTCCGCCGCGACCTGGACGCGTTCGCCGAGCTCTACAACGAGGCCTGGGCGCGCAACTTCGGCTTCGTGCCGTACTCGAAGGAGGACCTCGACGCGTACGCCCAGGAGCTTCAGTTGGCCTACGACCGCGCCTGGTTCATGATCGCCGAGGACTCCGAGGGGAAGACGGTCGGGATGGCGATCACGGTGCCGGACCTCAACCAGGTGCTGAAGAGGATGAACGGCCGGCTGCTCCCGCTCGGCTGGTGGCACTTCCTGAACCGGCGCAGGATCATCGACCGCTGTCGCGTTGGCTTCCTCGGCGTGAAGCCGGCCTACCAGCACACGGGCGTGGCCGCCGGGCTGTACGCGGAGCACTTCGACATGGCGGAGGCGACCCGGGTAAAGGGGGGCGAGATGGGCTGGATCCTCGAGACCAACAAGGCGATGAACCGCGCCATGCAGGCGATGGGCGGCGAGATCGTGAAGAAGTACCGGGTTTACGAGCGAAGCCTTTGATACGTTGGCCGACGTGTCCGACAACCTGCCCGTCCTCGCCGAGCCACGCCCGATAGAGCGGCGCGTGGAGGTATCGCTGCCGGCCGCCATCGCGGCCGCCTCGGGCGGGTTCCTGGTCGGCATCGCGACGTTCGTGATGGTGAGGTTGCTGAGGCGGCCGCGGCCGGTCGCCGTGCGGCTCGGGAAGCGCAAGAAGGCCAACATCGCCGGGTCGCGCTCGTTCCTGGTCGACATCCACCTCCTCAAGGACCGATAGCCGCCTCGCTGGAGCAGGACGTCGTCCCCGTGGGGCCGTACCGGCTCCCGGGGCCGGGACGCGACGGTGTGATGGTGCTCCGCGAACGTGCGCTCACGCGGGCGCTGTGGGTGGGAGACGAGCAGTGCACCCTGCGAGCCTGGGCCACCGGCCGGGCGGTGAGGATCCGGGCGGAGGGGGCGTCGCCGGAGGGGTGCGAGGCGGCCATCGATCGAATGCGCTTCGCGCTCGGCACGGACCACGATCTGAGCGAGTTCCAGCGCCGCTTCCGCTGGGACCCGCTGATCGGCCCGGTCATAAGGCGCAAGCCGTACATCCGGCCGCGGCGCCGCCCCGAGCCGTTCGAGGCGCTCGCCTGGGCCGTGTGCGAGCAGCTGATCGAGTCCGGCCGCGCGGCCGCGATCCAGCGCCGGATCGTGCGCCGGCACGGTCGCCGGAGCGCCTGCGGAACGTTGCGGGCGCCGCCCTCGGCCACAATCCTCGCGGGCCGCTCGCCCGCCGAGCTCGACGCATGCGGGCTCGCGCCGAAGCGCTCGATCGCGCTCGTCCGCGTGGCGCGCGAGGTGGCCTCGGGCCGGGCGGACCTGAGCGAGCACGAGCCGGCGTGGCGGCGTCTTCGCGCGATTCCGAACATCGGCAACTGGACGCTCGAGATGCTCGCCGTGGCCGGCCAGGGCCGCGATGACCAGCTGCCCGCCCTCGACGTTGCGTACCTGAAGTTCGTGGGCGCGGCGGCCGGCCTCGGCCGCCGGGCCACTGAGGACGAGGTGCGGGAGTTCTTTGCTCCCTACGGCGAGTACGCTGCTCTTGCAGGCACATACGCCCTACAGCGGAGGTTCTTCAGATGACGGAGAAGGTCGAGAAGTCGGACGCCGAGTGGCGCGAGGAGCTGGGGTCCGACCGCTTCCGGATCCTGCGCGAGGCGGGGACCGAGCCGCCCTTCACCGGGGCGTACACGCACTCGAAGGCCGACGGGATCTACCGCTGCGGCGCTTGCGGCAACGAGCTGTTCAGCTCCGAGACGAAGTACGACTCCGGCAGCGGCTGGCCGAGCTTCACCGAGCCCGCCGTGGCCCAGGCGGTCGAGCTGCGCGAGGACACCAGCCACGGGATGGTGCGCACCGAGGTCGTCTGCGCGCGCTGCGGGAGCCACCTGGGCCACGTCTTCCCGGACGGCCCGGGACCCACGGGGGAGCGCTACTGCATCAACTCGCTGTCGCTCGACCTGGATGAGGGCTAGCCGGCCCCGCTCAGGCCCACGGCGCTCAGGTCCAGGTCGGCCAGTCGGGCCGGGTCGGCCAGGATGTCCATCGCCACGATGCGGCCGCCTCTGACCGTGAACCCGCCCACGGAGAAGAGCTTTCCGTCCCGGAGGGTGACCATCCCCGGCGCCCCGTTCACGAGCACGAGGTGCTGCTCCAGACCGAGCCGCGAGTAGAACCGCGCCTGGCCCGCCACGGCCTCCGCTCCCCGGACCTCCCTTGCGGCGGTCGGCGCGAGTGGCCCGAAGTCCGCTCTCAGCACGACGTCTGGGTCGAGCACCTCCAGCAGCCGCTCGAAATCGCCGTCGCGCGCCGCCGCGAGGAATGCGTCCACCACCTCGCGTTGCTCGTGTAGGTCGGCGTCGGGGACCGTGTCCCAGCCCTGAACGCGGCGGCGCGCCCTGCTCGCGAGCTGGCGCGCGGCGTCGGGCGAGCGGTCCACGATCGGGGCGATCTCGTCGAACGGAACGGCGAACATGTCGTGCAGCACGAACGCGAGGCGCTCGGCGGGGCTGAGCGTCTCAAGCACCACGAGCAGCGCGAGGCCGACCGAGTCGGCGAGGAGCGCCTCGTGCTCCGGCTGCGTGCCGTCGGCGCGGTCGACGATCGGGTCCGGCACGCGCACGTCGAGCGGCTCCTCGTGCCGGACGGTCCGGGACCGGAGCATGTTCAGCGACACGCGTGCGACCACGGTCGTGAGCCATGCGTCCAGCTTCTCCACCTCGCTCGTGTCGGCGCGGCTCACCCGCAGCCACGCCTCCTGCACGGCGTCGTCCGCCTCGCTCAGCGAGCCGAGCACGCGGTATGCCACCGAGCGCAGCCGCGCTCGCTCCTCCTCGAAGCGCTCCGCCAGCAGATCACGTTCATTCATCGGTCACGTTCCTCCGTCGCGTCGTGTCATCGAGGTAGACCCGCGAAAGCACGGCGATGTGACAAAGGAGAGCACGATGAGAGTCTTCGTGGCAGGCGCAAGCGGCGCGATCGGCAGCCGGCTCGTTCCCCGGTTGCTCGGGCAGGGACATGAGGTGATCGGCACATCGACCTCGCCGGAGGGTGCGGAACGCGTGCGCGCGCTCGGCGCCGGCGCGAGGGAGCTCGACCTCCTCGACGCCCAGGCCGTGCGGCGAGCGGTGCTCGAGACAGAGCCCGACGCGATCGTCCACCAGGCGACGGCGCTCGCGAACGTCAACTTCTCCCGCAACTTCGATCGCGTGTTCGCCGAGACGAACAGGCTTCGGATCAAGGGCACCGACGCACTCCTTGCCGCCGCCCGCGCCGCCGGGGTGTGGAGGTTCGTGGCCCAGAGCTACGCCAGCGGCCGGTATATCCGCGAGGGCGGGTGGGTGAAGACGGAGCGCGACCCGCTCGATGCCGCGCCGGTCCCGCGGATGAGGAAGAGCTTCGCGGCGATGCGGCACCTCGACGAGGCCGTGATAGACGCCGGCGGCGTGGTGCTGCGCTACGGCGGCTTCTACGGCGCCGACGACGGCCTCATCGAGCCGGTCCGGAAGCGGCAGTTCCCGATCGTCGGCGACGGCGCCGGCGTGACCTCGTTCGTCCACCTCGACGACGCCGCCGTTGCGACTGTGCTCGCCGTTGAGCACGTTGGTCCGAGCATATTCAACATCGTGGACGACGAGCCGGCGCCCGTCCGCGAGTGGCTTCCGGAGCTGGCGAAAGCTCTCGGAGCCGAGCGGCCGCGCCACGTGCCGCGCTGGCTGGCGCGCGTGGTCGCGGGCGACGCGGCGGTGATGATGGGCACCGACTCCCGCGGGGCGTCGAACGCGAAGGCGAAGCGAGAGCTGGGCTGGGAGCTGCGCTACCCGAGCTGGCGCGAGGGCTTCGCGGCTGCCTACGGCATCAGTCGTCCGAGGGAGGCGGCTGAAGCGAGCGCTGCATGAGGACGGTGTCGTACCAGCGTCCGTGCTTGAAGCCGACCGCCCGGAGGCGGCCCACCTCGTCGAAGCCGAAGGTGCGGTGCAGGTCGACGGAGGTCCGCTCCTCCGTCAGGGCGATGATCGCGATGACCTCGCGGATACCGCCGCGCTCGCCCTCCTCCAGGAGCCGCCCGAGGAGCGCGCGCCCGATCCCGCCGCCGCGGGCGTCCGGCGCCACGTAGACGGAATCCTCGGCCGTGCGGCGGTACGCGCTGCGCTCGTGGTACGGGTGGAGGTACGCGTAACCGGCCACGCGGCCGTCCTCCTCGGCGACCAGGAACGGAAGTCCCGCGCGCACGATTGCGTCCATCCGCCCAGCCACGTCGTCCGGCTCGGGCGGCGACTCCTCGAAGGAGGCGGCCGTCTTCTCGACGTAGTGCGCGTAGATCTCCGCGATGCCCGCTGCGTCTGCCGGCTCCGCGGGCCGGACCTTCACAGCCCGGCGCCGGGCAGCAGGCCGTTCTCGTACGAGGCGGCTGGGTCCGGCGGCTCCTCGAGCAGGCCGTTCTCCTTCATCCAGGCGGAGAACTCGTCCCAGCCGGCCCGGTCGTGCCAGCCGAAGGGCTTGCCCTCGGGCGGGAAGAACAGCGGCAGCGTCGCGTCGACCACGGCTCGCTGAAGCTCCGGGTCGAGCTCGCGATTCGCGTCGAGCAGGCCGTCGATCGCGGTGTCGGGGTCGCGCCGGAGGTCGCGCGTCCCGCGCGAGATCGCTCCGATGAACGCGCGGATCTTCGCGCCGTCGCGCTCGAGCGCGTCCTCGTTCGCCACGAGCACCAGCTCGTTGTAGGTGGGGACGCCGGCATCCTCGATCCGGATGATCTGCGGCTTGCGCCCACGCAGCCGGAGCTCGGTGCCCTCGTAGTTCCAGAAGGCACCGAGCGTGGCGTCGACCTTGCCCGTCAGCAGGGCGGCGCTGAAGCCGAAGCCGACGTTGCGGAGCTTCACCGAGCCGGGATCGGCCCCCGCCTCCGTGAGGATCGCGCGCAGGTAGGCCTCCTGGTAGTCGATGCCCGCGGTGCCCACGCGCTTGCCCTCGAGGTCGGCCGGCTCGTCGATCTTCGCCTTCGGAAGCGACATGATCGACGTGAGCGGCTTCTGGACGATCGCCGCCACGCTCACGACGCTAAGCCCCTGGTCGCGCGCCCGCAGCACCTCGGGCTCGTAGGAGATCGCCAGGTCCACGCGCCCACCCGCGACCTGCTTGATCGGCGCCGCGGGGTCCGGCGGCTCGCGGATCTCCACGTCGAGGCCGGCCTGCTTGAAGTGGCCGCCCGCCTCGGCCGCGTAGATCCCGGCGTGGTCGGCGTTCGGGAAGTAGTCGAGCATGAGCTCGACCCGCTTCGAGCCGGAGGGCGAGAGCACGTCCTCCTTCTCGCTGCAGCCGGCGAGCGCTATCGCGGCGCAGGCCACCAGGGCCAGGAGCCACCTCATACGGAGCTTTCCTTCCGGTTCCAGGGGCATGTCACGCGCTCCAGCAGCACCGCAAGCATGAACAGAGCAATAGCGATCGCGGCGAGCAAAACCGTCCCCGCGTACAGCCGGCCGGTCTGGAGCTGGTTGTTGGCGGTCAGGACAAGCCGCCCCAGCCCCTCCGCGCCGCCCGCCCATTCGCCGAAGACCGCGCCCGCAACGGACACCGTGGCGGCGACCTTCAGCCCGGTGAAGAGCGACGGCAGCGACGACGGCAGCTCGACCGAGCGAAGGATCCGCAGCCGCGACGCGCCCATGCTCCGCATCAGCTTGAGCAGCTCCGGCTCCACCGAGCGCAGGCCCGCGAGCAGGTTGAGCGTGATCGGGAAGAAGCAGATCAACGCCACGATCGCGATTGCCGGACCCTTGCCGAAGTCGAACAGCAGCACGAAGATCGGCGCGAGCACGACGATCGGGATGGCCTGCGAGGCGAGCACGACCGGGTACGCCGCGTCGTGCAGCGGCGGCCACAGGTGCATGGCGAGCGCGAGGAGAGCGCCGGCCACCAGCGCGATCGCGAGGCCGGCCAGCACCTCGCTGATCGTGGTCCACGCGTTGTCCGAGAGCAGCGACCAGTCGTCGACCAGGGCATCGACCGTCTCGCCCGGCGAAGCGAGCGTGAGGTCGTCCACCGAGTCGAGCGAGGCCGCCCAGTGCCACGCCAGCAGCAGCAGGGCCACGAACAGCGCGGTAAGCGCGTAGCGCCTCACGCCCCCAGCGCCTCCAGCGCGCGCCGCTTCACGGCGGTGAACTCGGGGCTCGTCACGTCGCGCGGGCCCCGGAGCTCGACTGGCAGCTCGGCCACCACGCGCCCGGGGCGCGGCGAGAGCACCGCCACGCGGTCGGCGAGGAACACGGCCTCGTCCACGTCGTGCGTCACCAGCACCACCGTGCGCGGCTCGCGCGCGAGCGCGTCCGCGAGCCAGCGCTGCATCGAGCCTCGCGTGATCGAGTCGAGCGCCCCGAACGGCTCGTCGAGGAGGAGCACCGGGCGGCCCGGAAGGAGCGTGCGAAGGAACGCCACGCGCTGCCTCATGCCGCCCGAAAGCTCGCGCGGCCGGGCCGACTCGAACTCGGCGAGCCCGAAGCGCTCGAACAGCGGCTCGGCGCGGCGGCGCGCCTCGCCCCGCCCCACGCCCTGCGCCTCGAGCGCGAGCGCGGCGTTCGACAGTGCGTCCCGCCAGGGCAGCAGCAGGTCGCGCTGCGGCATGTAGGCGCACGACGCGCGGCGCGCCGCCTCGTCCGTCCCGCCCCTGACCGTCACGCTGCCCTCGTCCGGCTCCTGGAGGCCCGCCACCAGCTCGAGCAGGGTCGACTTCCCGCACCCCGACGGCCCCACGACCGCCAGCACCTCGTCCTCGCGGACCCCGAGCTCGATGCCCTCGAGCGCGCTGACGCGCCCGTATCGCCGGGCCACGTTCGACAGGGAGACGGTCAAACCGCGCGGAGCTCGGCCACGGCGTTGACGAAGGCCTCCAGCTGCTTCGTCGTCCAGCACTCGAACACGCCGTCGCAGAACGGCTCGTAGGCGGACATCACCGAGTCGCCGTAGTTCCAGTAGAGGCGCGGCTCGGGGTTGATCCAGAAGGTGCGTCCGGCGCGCTCCGACACGTGCCCGAACACCTGGGCGTGCGGCTCGCGGCCGTTGGTGCGCGCGTCGCCGAGGACGATCACCGTGGAGCGCGGGTCGAGGTCGTCCACGACCTTGTCGAGGAACTCCACCCAGACGCGCCCATAGTCCGTGTAACCGGAGACGTCCGCCACCCCGGCATCCGTGGCGATCCGGCGCGACACGGCCTCGAACGACCGCTCCTGGCTGAAGACGTCGGTCACCTCCGAGATGCGCTCCACGAAGACGAAGGAGCGCAGCTTGCGGAACTGGTCATGCAGCGCGTGCAGGACCGAGAGGAAGAAGACGCTCGCGCTGGTGACGCTCGTGGACACGTCGCAGAGCACGTACAGCTCGGGCCGGCGCGGGCGCCGGGGGCGGTAGCGGAGGTCGAGCGGGACGCCGCCCGACGAGAGCGACGCGCGCATTGTGCGGCGCACGTCGACCTGCCAGGAGCGGCGCCGGCCGCGGTGCTCGCGCCCATGGGAGGCGAGCCGCTTCTTCAGCTGCGCGACCGTCCTGTGCACCTGCGAGAGGTCCTGGGCGGGGTTCGACGGCAGCGCGCGGTCGAGCTCGCGCAGCGGCTTCGCCGGCGGCAGCGCGCGCGTGCGCTCGATCATCTGGCGCTCGAGCTCGCGCCGCACGTGGCGCTCGAACTCCTGGAGGCGCTCGCGCGGCACCGAGTCGGGATCGGGCAGCTCCGCGCCCGCCTTTCCGCCCTTCAGGCCGAGCGTGCGGCGGATCCGCTGCACGTCCACGCCAATCACGCCGGAGCCCTCGCCCTGGCGCCCGAACGCGGCGATGGCCAGACGGGCGAGGTCGCGCATCTCGCCGTCCGAGCCGGTACGGATCGCGTCGCGGATGCGCTCGCGCAGAGCCTCCAGGTCGAGCTGCTCCGCGCCCTCGAAGCGCTCCTCGGCTAGGCCGCGGTCGATGGCCTCGCGCTCGACCGCGCGGAAGAAGAAGCGGTCGAACAGCACGTCGAGCACGTGGCGGTCCTCCTGCGACTTCGCGAGCGTGGCGGCGAGCGCCTCCTTGAAGTCGGCCTGCGAGCTCCAGCTCACGGCGTCGAGCGCGTGGAATGCGTCGAGCAGCTCGGAGGTGCCGACGGCAACGCCCTCCTGCCGGAGCTCGTCCGCGAACTCGAGCAGCCGCGGCGCCATCCCCGCAGGCCCGGGCGGGGCGGGCATGCCGCCGTAGAGCGCGGGGTTAGCCCGCCTGCCGGGTTCCGAAGAGGCCATCGCCGAGCTTCACGCCCACGCGCTCAGCCACCAGGTCGAGGTCGGTGCGGTGCTTCACGATGATCGACATCGTCCGCTCCAGCACGGCTTGGTCCACGTCCTCGGCGCCGAGCAGGAGCAGCGCGCGCGCCCAGTCGATCGACTCGGCGATCGACGGCGGCTTCTTCAGATCGAGCGAGCGCACCATGTGGATCACCTCGACGAGCTTGCGGGCGATCTTCTGGTCGAGCTCCGGCGCGTGGAGGTGGACGATCTCGAGCTCGCGCTCGACGTCCGGATAGTCGAGCCAGAGGTAGAGGCAGCGGCGCTTGAGCGCCTCGGTCAGCTCGCGCGAGTTGTTCGAGGTGAGCAGCACGAGCGGGCGCGTGCGCGCCTCTATGACACCCAACTCCGGGATGGAGATCTGGAAGTCCGAGAGCACCTCGAGCAGCATCGCCTCGAACTCCTGGTCGGTCTTGTCGATCTCGTCGATCAGGAGCACGACCGGCTCCTGGGCGGTGATGGCGTTGAGGAGCGGCCGTGCGAGCATGAACTCCTCACCGAAGATGTCGTCCTTGACCTCCTGCCAGCCCGTGTCGGCGGCCTCGGTCTGGATGCGCAGCAGCTGCTTGCGGTAGTTCCACTCGTACAGCGCCTTCGCCTCGTCGAGGCCCTCGTAGCACTGGAGCCGGATCAGGCTCCGCCCGGTGGCGCGCGAGACGGCCTTGGCCAGCTCAGTCTTGCCAACGCCGGCAGGGCCCTCCACGAGCACCGGCTTGCCCAGGCGTCCCGCGAGGAACGACACCAGCGAGGCGGGCTCGTCCGCGAGATAGCCCACCTCGCTAAGCCGCTCGCGCGCGTCTTCGATGCTCGTGAATTCGCCGCTCATCCGCCTCGAAGGATACTTTCGCTGCCGTGCTCGCCGCCTGGCTCGCTCAGGGCCCCGACCTTCCCGGTCTCGGTGACAAGGGCCCCGACGACCTCGGCGGCCTCCTGAACCTGTGCTTCATCCTGCTGCTCGCGGGGTTCGGCATCGGCGTGCTCGGCCACCTCACGCGCTCGCGCACGCTCGTCGCCATCGGCGTCCTCGTCGTGATGTTGGGCAGCGCGGCCTTCGTTTTGGCCGTGGGCCGCTACGGGTAGCGACGCCACATGCCACAGCTGGGATATGCGCTATCCAGCGAGGAGCACGGGCCCCTCGAGCTCGTCAGGAACGCAGCTCGCGCGGAGCAGGCCGGATTCGAGTTCGCGCTGATCTCGGACCACTTCCACCCGTGGACCGACAGGCAGGGCGAGAGCCCGTTCGTGTGGAGCGTGATAGGCGGGATCGCCCAGGCCACGGAGCGGCTGCGGCTCGGCACGGGCGTCACCTGCCCGACGATCAGAACGCATCCCGCGATCGTCGCCCACGCGAGCGCCACCGCGGCGGTGATGATGGAGGGACGCTTCTTTCTGGGCGTGGGGTCGGGGGAGAACCTGAACGAGCACATTCTGGCCGACCGCTGGCCGCCGACGCGCGACCGGCTCGACATGCTCGAGGAGGCCGTCGAGATCATCCGCGAGCTCTGGACCGGCAAGCTCGTGTCGCACCGCGGCCGCCACTACGAGGTGGCGAACGCGCGCCTGTACACGACCCCGGACGCGCCGCCCGACGTGATCGTGGCAGCCGGCGGTGAGGCGTCGGCCGAGCTGGCCGGGCGCATCGGCGACGGTCTTGTGGTGACCTCGCCGGACGAGGACACGATCTCGAAGTTCGCGGAGGGCGGAGGCGACGGGAAGCCGCGGATCGGGCAGTGCCACGTGTGCTGGGCCGAGACCGAGGAGGAGGGGCTGAGGACGGCGCTCGAGTGGTTCCCGAACATCGCGCTCGGCGGCGAGCTGACGCAGGAGCTGCCCCAGCCGGCGCACTTCGAGCAGGCGGCTGAGCTGCTCTCGGAGGACGACATCGCGCAGATAGCGGCCTGCGGCCCCGACCCCGAGCGCCACGTGGAGATGATCCAAAGATTCGTGGATGCGGGCTGCGACCACGTGTACCTCCACCAGATCGGGCCCGACCAGGACGGCTTCTTCGACTTCTACGAGCGCGAGGTGCTGCCCCGGTTCAGCTCGCCATAACGCCGCGCCCCGTTAGTTCTCCGTCGGGTCGAGTGCTGCGAATCCCTGCTGTGGTCGCCCGACCTGTGAGCGGCTACAGCGCGAGCATCGCCGTCGCGACTTCACCGGCGGCCGCATCGGGGATCGCCGTCGCAGCCTGTTCCAGCACGAGCAGCAGCGCACCGGGGATCTCGCGCGCGAGCGCTTCGCCGTTGCCGACCGGGAAGAACGGATCGCGGCGACCGTGCACCACCAGCGCCGGGATCGCGAGCTCGGGCAGGCGCTCGCGCCAGCGCGGCTTGCAGTCGAGCTTGGCGAACACGATGCCCATCTGGTTGGCCATCTGGACCGCGGGCTCCGCG
>DASQTS010000149.1:0-4858 GCA_035641775.1 Thermoleophilaceae bacterium | reverse complement strand
GATGTAGAGCTTGCCGCTGTAGCCGAGTGACATACCTGGGTTATACCCTGCCCGGCCTATGGAGCACCGGTTCACGGGCCCCTCCTACACCCTTGGGATCGAGGAGGAGCTCATGATCGTGGACGAGGAGACGCTCGACCTCTCGAACTCCATCGAGCGGCTCCTCGATGACCTCCGCGACGTGCCCACCGACGGCGAGGTCAAGCCGGAGCTCATGGAGGGCGTGTGCGAGATAGCCACGACGCCCGTGAGGAACACCGCTGAGGCGGGGCACCAGCTGCGCTCGCTCCGGCGCACGGTCAACCAGGTGGCCCAGCAGCACGGGCTCGCCATCGGGTCGGCCGGGACGCACCCGTTCGCGCTCTGGGAGGACCAGCGGATCGTGGCGCGCCCGCGCTACCGGGACCTGATCTCGGGCCTCCAGTTCGTGGCGCGCCAGGAAATCATCTTCGGGATCCACGTGCACGTGGGCGTGGACCATCCGGACAAGGCCATCCACGTGACGAACGGGATGCGCGTGCACGCCCCGCTGCTCCTGGCGCTCTCCGGCAACTCGCCGTTCTGGCGCGGCGACAGCACCGGGCTCGACTCCACCCGTACGCCGATCTTCCGCGCGTTCCCGCGCGTCGGGATCCCGCCGCGCTACGACGACTTCGCCGACTGGGCGCGACGGATCCAGTTTATGGTCCAGTCGAAGGTGATCGGCGACTACACGTACCTCTGGTACGACGTACGGCCGCATCCGAACTTCGGGACCGTCGAGGTCCGCGTGATGGACTCCCAGACCCGCGTCGAGCACACGCTCGCGCTGGCCGCGCTCGTGCAGGCGATGGTGAAGGAGCTGTGCGAGCACTACGACAGCGGGGAGGCGCTCGCGCGCTACCCCTACGAGATGCTCGACGAGAACAAGTGGATCGCGGCCCGCCACGGGCTCGGCGCCCACCTTGTCGACCTTCCCGCGCAGGAGCGCGTGCCGGTGCCGGAGCTGGCGCGCCGGTTGATGCAGCGGCTCCGCCCGCACGCCGAGGAGCTGGGCTCCGAGGAGCACTTCGACTGCCTGGATGAGATCCTCGACCGCGGCAACGGGGCCTCGCGCCAGGAGGTCGTGTACGAGGCCAACCACGACCTCCGCGAGGTCGTCCGCGAGATACTCGACGCGACCGTGCCGGAGCCGGCGGAGGCCTCCGGCGACTGACGCCCGGCGGCGCTCTTCGCGCCGGGTACTCTGAGGGGAACCGTGTCGCAGCCCGACCTGTTCGTCGTCTGCAAGAACTGCGGCTCCGAGGTGAGCCCGTACGTCACCGAGTGCCCGTACTGCGGGCAGCGGGTCCGCAAGCGCGCGCCGAAGATCGACCGCTCGACCGGCGAGGCGACGACCAAGCGGCGGCGGCGCGCCAAGAAGCTCCCCAGGCTGCGCGCGGAGGAGATCGCGGGCATAGCGCCCGACACGCGGCCGTACGCGACGATCGGGCTGATCGCGGTCTGCATCGTCCTGGCGCTGGTGGCGGCGGCGGACAGCCTGCTCGACCTCGGGTATCTGATCGTCCCGGAGGGCATCCAGGACGAGATCTGGCGCTGGTTCGTCTCGCCGTTCCTCCACAGCGACTCGCTCGGCTACGCGTTCGTGGCGCTCGTCGCCGTCGGCGTCTTCGGGACGCTGCTCGAGCGCCGCTTCGGCCCGGTCCCGGTGGTGGTGACGTTCGTTCTCGCCGGTGCCGCGGGGTCGGCAGTCGCCGCGACGCTCGAGACACCGCCGCTCCTCTCCGACGAGCCGGTCTGGGGCGTCTGGGGCGCGAACGGCGCGGCGCTCGGCCTGCTCTTCGCGTGGCTCGTGGACGACCGCCTGGCGGCGCGGCGCGGCGACGAGCGGGAGAACGATCTCCTCGGCGTCTACGTGATCGCCGCGGTGCTCGTCCTGCTTTCGCTCACGACGCTTGAGGCGAACATCGGCGCGGCCGCCGGGGGAGCGCTGGCGGGCGCGGCGATCGGCCTTCTGCTCCCGCGCCTCGCCCGCTCGTAACATCCCCGCGGTGTTCTCAGACGAGCAGGTGGACGCGGCGGTGCGGGCGCTGTCCGACCCGGAGCGGTTCGCGGGCGCCGAGCGGCTGATTGCCGAGGCCGCGCCCCAGCTTCAGCGCGTCCTCGCGCAGGCGCTCGAGGAGGGCGGCTGGTTCGCGGCCGCGCACCAGGCCGAGCTGCGCGCCGCGGTGGCCGAGCCGGACGAGGCAGCTCGCGCGGCCAGGGTCGAGACGCTGGTTGCCGAGGAGACGCGAATGGGCATGTTGATCGGCGTGGCGGTGGGCTGGCAGCTCGCCGCGGAGCTCGGAAAGCCGAACGAATCCGGAGGAGACTGAATGGACATCCGCTTCCTAGGCCATGCGTGCTTCGAGCTGACCCAGGACGACACGCGCGTGCTCGTGGACCCGTTCCTGAGCGGCAATCCCAAGGCCGCGGCGGACCCCGGAGAGCTCGAGCCGACCCACATCTTCCTGACGCACGGACATCCCGACCACTACGGCGACATCGTGGACATCGCCAAGCGGACCGCCGCGCAGTGCGTCGCGATCGCCGAGGTGGCGAACGAACTGGGCGAGCAGGGTGTGGAGAACGTGGCGGACCCGAACATCGGCGGCACGGTGGAGTTCGAGGGCGGCTGGGTGCGGCTCACGCCGGCCTGGCACACCGGCATGACGCCGAACGGCACGGCTCACACACCGGCCGGCCTGGTGATCAACCTCGGCGGCAAGACGATCTACCACGTCGGCGACACCGCGCTGTTCTCCGACATCCGGCTTGCCGGCGAGCGCGACCAGCTCGACGCGGCGATCGTCTGCATCGGCGGCCACTACACGATGGACATCCAGGACGCCGCGCTCGCCTGCGAGTGGATCGGCGCGCCGTTAGTGATCCCGTGCCACTACGACACGTTCCCGCCGATCGAGACCGACGCTCAGGCGTTCAAGTCCGACGTGGAGCAGCGGACGGGCGGCAAGACGACGGTGGAAGTGCTCGACCCGGGCGGGTCGCTAAGCCTCTAGCTCGTCCTGCACGCCGCGCGCGAACCAGACCGGGCGGTCCTTCCAGTCGTGCGCAACGAGCGCCGCGCCGAAGGCCGCGAGGATGATCCCGGTCGCCCCGTGATGCACCCGCTGGCCGCAGACCCACACACGGCGGCGGGCGAGGTCGACTCCGATCAGCCGATTACCGTGTGTCCATGGCGTCTGCATTGTGGCACCCCGCACTAGCTCCTATCGGCAATTCCCCGCAAAGATTCACGCGAAAATGCGTCGCCGCAGCCGTGTTTGCAGGGCTGCTGGCGCTATCGGGGTGCGGCGAGGACGACGAGGAGGCGGCCCGGACCACGTCGACGGCGCCGCCTGCGACCGTGCCCGTGGAGACGGTGCCGACCGAGGCCACTGAGACCGTGCCGATCGAGACCGGGACCGAGACCGAGACGGAGAGTGAGCCCGTCGGGACGCCCGAGGAGCAGGAGGGCGGTCAGGGCGACGAGGAGCCCGCCCGGACGCTGGCCCTCTTCACCGCACGCAGCGGGCGCATCACGCCGCGCGCCATCCGCGTCCCCGCGTTCATCTCCATCCAGGTGGAGCTGCGCTCCGCGGACGGGAAGATCTACGGGCTGAGGTTCGGCGGCACGACCATCACCGCCGGCGGCGAGCTGAACTCGGTCTCGACGACGATCGACGGCCTGAGACCCGGCGAGGCGGTGTTCGGACGGCCCACCGGCGCGGGCAATCGCGTTCGCGTCGAGGCCACCGCCGAACCGGGCCCGTGACAAACTGGCTGGCCAGCCAACCATCGGATATTCTGCGCCCATGAACGATCCTGTCACCGCGGTGCAGCGCACCGAGCGCGAGGACTTTCAGGCGACGAGCGACCCCGCGGTCATGGAGTCCGCCGACCGCGGCGAGGTGCAGCTCCTCAGCTACGCGCAGCTCTACGACCTCTGGGAGCGCCAGCAGTGGGCCACGCAGGAGATCGACTTCACGCAGGACCGGATCGATTGGCACGAGCGCATCCCCGAGGAGGAGCGCTTCCAGCGGATGTACGGCCTCAGCTCGTTCTTCATCGGCGAGCAGAAGGTCGCCGAGGAGCTCGGCCCGATGATGCGGGCCGCGCCCACCGAGGAGATGCGGATCTTCCTCTGCACGCAGATCGCCGACGAGGCGCGCCACGTTCGCTTCTTCAACCGCTTCTACGAGGAGGTCGGCGTGCTCGAGGCCGACTCGCTCCAGGGCCGCCTTGCGGAGACGAGCGAGCACGTGAACCCCGAGTTCAACGAGCTCTTCGACGAGATGCTGAAGGGCCGGGTTGACCACCTCGCGCGGCACCCGGAGGACCTCGAGAAGCTCGTCGAGGCGGTGACGCTCTACCACATGGTCATCGAGGGGATGCTCGCCCTCACGGGTCAGCACTTCATCCTCCAGTACAACGAGGAGCAGGGCACGCTGCCCGGCTTCGTGGAGGGCTTCAACAACATCGCCCGCGACGAGCACCGTCACGTGGCGTTCGGCGCCCGCTTCCTGCGCGACATGGCTCGGGAGGACCCGCGCTACGGCGAGGCGATCACCCGGGTGCTCACGGAGGTCGCGCCGATCGCGGACGCGGTGCTGCGACCCAAGTGGTACGTGGAGGGCGAGACCCAGCTCTTCGGCACCGACCTCGAGGAGACCCGCGCGTTCGCGGCGAAGGCCCTGGAGCGCCGGCTGAAGGTCATCGGCCTCGCGCCCGTCGCGTAGCCGTCAGAACATCCGGCCGCCGAGGGGGACTTCGGCGTCCGGTTGCAGCAGGATCACGTTGCCCTGCTCGTCGGGCACGCCCAGCGTCAGCACCTCGGACA
>DASQTS010000148.1:0-2388 GCA_035641775.1 Thermoleophilaceae bacterium | reverse complement strand
TGCACCCGCGCTGGGTCGTGCGGAACACCGGCCGCTCGCGCTTCCGGACGGACGCCTACGGCCGCCGGGCGGATCACGGCCTCCTCCAGGTGGTGTCCCGCCGCGACCGCGTGGACCAGCGACGCGAGCGCGACGGCGTGGGAAACGCCTTCATCGCGGAGAACCCCTCCGACGGCGGGATCTACCGAGCTGGACGCAGCTTCCACCCGCGGAAGGGCTTCGAGTTCCCGGGCTACTGCGTGGTGCGCACGAACTAGGCTGCGCGCGTGCGGCTCATCTATCCAGAGCGCTCCGCGACCTCGCCGGAGGAGCTCGCGGCGAACATGCGGCTGCACGAGCTGGCCCCGCCCGACCGGCCCTACCTCGGGATCAACATGGTGTCGAGCCTCGACGGCAAGGCGACGCTCGACTGGCGCACGAAGGGGCTCTCGACCGAGGTCGACCGCAGGTTGTTCCACCACCTCCGCACTCAGGCGGACGCGGTGATGGTGGGGGCCGGCACGGCACGCGAGGAGCGCTACGGGCGCATGACCAAGAACGACGAGCTGCGCCAGAAGCGCCAGAACGAGGGCTTCGTGCCGGACGCCCTGGCCGTCGTGGTGAGCGGGCGGCTCGACCTTCCGCCCGACCTCCCGCTCCTGAACGAGCCCGAGCAGACGGTGGTGATCGCCACCGGTTCCGACGCGTCGATCCCCGGCGTCGAGGGGCGGGTGGAGTACGCGCGAGTGGGCGACGACCTTCCGCGCCTGATGTCGTACCTGCACGAGGAGCACGGCGTGCGATCCGTGCTCTGCGAGGGCGGCCCGACGCTCAACTCGTTCCTGTTCGCGGCGGGCCTCGTGGACGAGCTGTTCCTCACGATGAACCCCAAGCTCATCGGCGGCGCCGCGGCTCTCACGATCGTCGCGGGGCGCGAGCTGGTGGACCCCGTGGAGCTCGAACTCGTCTCGGTCGCGGAGGCGGAGGGAGAGCTGTACACGCGCTGGTGCATGCGCAATTAGCGTTGCACTCTTCGCGTTTTCGCCTGCACGTCCGCTAGATATCAACCCTCATGGCAATCGCCAGGACAGAGCCTGCCACGCGGCCGAGCAAGCCGCGGGTGGACGTGCCGGTCGTGGAGTTCCAGGATGTGACGAAGGTCTACGACGGCGGCTCGGTGGCCGTGCAGTCGGCCTCGATGCGCATCGGCCGCGGCGAGTTCGTGTTCCTGGTGGGCCCGACCGGCTGCGGCAAGTCCACCTGCATCCGGCTGATGATGAAGGAGCTCGAGGCGAGCCGGGGCGAGGTATCGATCGCCGGCCGCAAGCTCGCCGAGGTGTCGCGCTCGCGCGTCCCGTACCTCCGCCGCAACATCGGCGTGGTCTTCCAGGACTACAAGCTGCTGCCGAACCGCACCGTGTACGACAACGTGGCGTACTCGCTCCAGGTGATCGGCGAGTCGCGCCAGGAGATCCGCCGCAAGGTGCCGGACATCCTGCGGCTGGTGGGCCTCTCGACCAAGCTCCACAACTTCCCGGACGAGCTGTCCGGCGGCGAGCAGCAGCGCGTCTCGATCGCGCGCGCGTTTGTGAACCACCCGCCGCTGCTCCTCGCTGACGAGCCCACGGGCAACCTCGACCCGGAGACGTCCATCGGAATCATGCAGCTGATCTACCGGATCAACCGCACCGGCACGACGGTCGTCGTCGCCACGCACGACAAGGAGATGGTCGACAAGATGCGCCGGCGCGTGATCGAGCTGCGCGACGGCCGCATCGTGCGCGACGAGCAGTCGGGCCTGTACCGCCCCGACGAGTCGACGACGGAGTTCGCGATCAGGCTCCGCGGCGAGCTCGGAGTGGGCGCCGAGGGCCACCCGAACTAATGCGCTGGACCTTCTTCCTACGCGAGGCGCTGCGCGGGCTGAGGCGAAGCTCGGCGCCGGCCCTCGCCGCGACGCTCACCGTGGTGCTCACGGCGGTCGTGCTCGGCGTGTTCATTCCGATCGTGCAGGCCACGACCGGCACGGCGAACGAGGTGCGTAGCCGCGTGGTCGTGGACGTCTACGTGAAGGAGTCCGCCACCCAGCTCGAGCAATCGGAGCTGCGCGAGGCGATCGAGAGCACCGCGAACGTGAAGACGGTCGAGTTCATCTCGAAGGGCGAGGCGCTCGAGCGCGCGCAGGAGAAGAACCCGAAGGCCTTCCAGGAGGGCGCCGAGCTGCTCGGGTCGAACCCGCTGCCGGCCTCCTTCCGCGTGACGCCCGAGGACCCGGACAGGCTCGACGAGATCGTCGACCGGCTGAACGCCGGCGGTGAGCCGCAGCTCGCGGCCATCGACGAGGTGCGTGACCGCGAGGAGGACACCGACAAGATCCTGTCGGCCACCGGCCTCGTGAAGGCGCTCACG
>DASQTS010000147.1:0-3713 GCA_035641775.1 Thermoleophilaceae bacterium | reverse complement strand
CCTCGTGGGCGACGACTGGAAGGCCGTGATGCTCTGGAAGGCGCTCTACGACGCCGGGGTCTACGTGAACGTGGCGATCCACCCGGCGGTCCAGCGCGGCCGGGCGCTGCTGCGCACGAGCGTCATGGCGACGCACGAGCGCGAGCACCTCAACCGCGCCCTCGGCATCTTCGAAGAGGCCAAGGGCGCGGTCGAGCGCATGACTCCGCCGGTCTAGCCCCTCCCGGTCCCAGGAGGGGGTCCGAGTCACATGCGCGTTTCGGGCGCCGGCGGCGATGCACTGGAACGAGTGCGGATCCGGTCCACGAGCGACGCAAGGCCGGGCGGCACGCGCCCGTCCGTGGACAGCCACGAGCCGGCGAGGATCAGCAGCAGGCCGGCGACCGCGCCGGCGGTGACGCTCTCGTCGAGGATGGCGACGCCGAGCGCCAGCGCCACGACGGGGTTCACGTAGGTGATCACCGTCGCGCGGCTCGGCCCGACCTCGGCGATCAGCCGAAAGAAGAACAGGAAGGCGAGCGCGGAGCAGATCAGGCCGAGCACGACGATCGACGCGACGACGTCGCCGGACGGCGCCTCGGTGGGCACGTCCGCGAGCGCGAACGGCGTGACGAGCAGCGTGGCGATCGCGAGCGACGCGGCCACTGGCCCGAGCGGGTCGACGTCGGACAGGCGCCGCTTCACGATCATCGGCCCGACGGCGTAACAGAAAGCTGCGACCAGGATCGCGAGCGCGCCGAGGAGCTCGTCGCCACGGCCGCCGAGGTCGATGCCCACCAGCGCCGCCACACCGGCGAGGCCGATCAGCATCCCGGCGAGGCGGGTGGCGGTGGGCCGCTCGGCGTGGTCGAAGCGGAGCGCGAGCAGCGCCACGAACAGCGGGACGGCCGCGATCAGGATCGCGGCGAGCGAGGAGCTGATGTGGACCTCGCCGTAGCCGATCAGCGGCCACGGCACCGCCATCTCGACTGCCGCGAACAGCGTGAGGATCCGCCAGCGTTCGCCCAGGCCGCGCAGAGCGCCGAGCTTCCACGCGACCGGCAGGAGCACCGCCGCGGCCAGGGCGAGCCGCGACCACGCGACGACGCTCGGGGACAGCTCGTCCACAGCGATCTTGATGAACAGGTACGGCATCCCCCAGATAACGGAGACCGCCGCGAACAGCGCCCAGCCGCGTGCGCTCATGTGGGACCTTCGCTAGCCAAGCGACCTAGGCTACCCGGCGCCTTCTGCTCTTCCGCGGAGCGCTGTTCTTCGCCAGTGCCCAGCTCAGTGCTGCGTTCATGCTGCCACCTCCTCGTGCCGCGCTTGGAGGCGCAACAGGTCCACGACATCGGCCGTCGGGCGGAACGGATCGGCCACCGCGCGCCCGTCGAGCAGCCCCACCGCCGCGAGCAGCTCGCCGCCGGCGTACGCCAGCAGTGCCGGGCCCTTGGGCGGGCGCCGGTCGTCGAGGAGCGCGAGGCGCCAGACCCTCTGAGCGTCCGCCTCGGTGCTGTGAGTGATGGTGATCGGCTCGGTCACGACGGTTCTCCTTTCACCGGTACAACGCCCTCCGCGGGCCCATTGTGAGGTAACCGGCTAAATCGTTATGTCAGAATGTTATCACCTGCTAAATTCTTTTGCCAGTTATGGCCCCCGGAGAATCCACTCCGTCCAAGACAGCCCCTCAGCCGCTCTATCTCGTCCAGCGCTTCGTGAACAGCGTCGACCTCGAGTCGGGCGAGGACGAGCTCGCCGGCCCGGAGGCCCTGCGAGCTTGGTTCGCCGAGCGCGGGCTCATGGAGGCGGGCGACGACGTGAGCGCGGCGGACCTGAAGCGGGTCGTCGACGTGCGCGAGGGGCTGCGCGCGGTGCTTCTCCAGAACAACGGGCTGCCGCTCGACGAGTCGCGCGTGGAGCGGCTCGACCGCGCCGTGCGGCGCGCCGGCGTCCGCGTCCGGTTCGCCCCGGGCCACGACCCTGAGCTCGTGCCCGACGCGGTCGGCGTGGACGGCGCGATCGCGCGGCTGATGGCGATCGTGGCCGCGGCCGTGGAGCACGGCCGCTGGGAGCGGCTCAAGGCGTGCCCGCGCGAGGAGTGCGAGTGGGCGTTCTACGACAAGTCGAAGAACCGCTCAGGCCGCTGGTGCACGATGGAGTCGTGCGGCAACATCGAGAAGGCGAAGGCCTTCCGCGAGCGCCAGCGCGGCTAGCTCTCGAGCGTGTGGATCTTGAAGAGGTTGGTCCCGCCGGCGCGGCCGGCGGGCAGGCCGGCCGTGATCCCGATCATGTCGCCGGTCTGGGCGAAGCCCTCGCGCTCGGCCACGCGCGCGCACGCCTCGATCAGGTCGAGCGTGTCGAGCGGCTCCTCGTGCAGCCGCGGGTGGACGCCCCACAGGAGCTGGCAGCGGCGGACGACCTCCTGGTACGGCGACAGGGCCAGCACGGGCGCCTTCGGCCGATAGGCCGAGATCAGCCCGGCCGTGGCGCCCGTGTTCGTGGGCGACACGATGCACTTCAGCCCCAGCTGGTAGACGCCGCCCACGGCCCCGAATGCGAGCGCGTGGTACTGGTTGTTCGCCTGTGGGCCGCGTTCGGCCAGCCAGCGGCCGTAGGGCAGCTCGCGCTCGGTCGTCTGTGCGATCGAGGCCATCATCTGCACCGCCAGCACCGGGTGCTTCCCCACCGCCGTCTCCTGGGAGAGCATCACGGCGTCGGTGCCGTCGAAGATCGCGTTGGCCACGTCCGCCACCTCGGCGCGCGTGGGGCGCGTGGAGTGCACCATCGACTCCAGCATCTGCGTGGCGGTGATCGTGGGCTTCGCGTGCCGCCCCGCGAGCGCCAGCAGGCGCTTCTGGACGAGCGGCACCTCCTCGATCGGGAGCTCGATGCCGAGGTCGCCGCGGGCGATCATGATGCCGTCGGCCGCCTCGATGATCTCCTCGCCGTTCGCCGCGGCCTGCGGCTTCTCGATCTTGGCGATCAGCGGCACGTGCACGTCCCGGGCCGCCAGGTGCTCGCGCACCGGATCGAGGTCCTCGCGCCTGCGGACGAACGAGAGCGCGAAGAAGTCCACGCCCATCTCGAGGCCGGCGTCGATCAGGGAGATGTCCTCCTCGCTGACGGCCGGCAGGGACACGGTGACGTTCGGCAGGTTGAGGCCCTGCCGCGAGGCCACGCTGCCGCCGACCTCGACCTTCGTCACGACCTCGCCGTCCTGCACGTCGCCCACCCGCAGGCGAACCGCGCCGTCGGCCAGGTACAGCACGTCTCCCTTGTCCACCAGCTCGGCGAAGCCCTCCCAGGCGACCGGCAGCCGCTCGGACGTGCCCTCAACGGACTCGGGCGTCAGCACCACGCGCGAGTCACGAGCCAGCTCGGCGACGCCGCCGGCCACAGGGCCGATCCGGAGCTTGGGGCCGGGCAGGTCGCCGAGGATCGCGACGTCGCGTCCCGCGCGCTCGGCCCCCTCGCGGATCGCGGCGGCTATCTCGGTGTGCTGCTCCGAGTTGCCGTGCGCGAAGTTGAGCCGGGCGACGTCCATGCCCGCCTCGACCATCTGCTGGAGGACCTCCGGGTCCTGGGAGGCGGGGCCGATCGTCGCGACGATCTTCGTCGAGCGCATGCGGTTTGGACCTTACCCACGAAAAGCCCGCTCTTAGCGACAGAGCTCCCCGAGACGATGTTGACGCTGCGGCTGGGAGGGGTTTTGATGGGCCCCGGCCTCAGGG
>DASQTS010000146.1:0-21899 GCA_035641775.1 Thermoleophilaceae bacterium | reverse complement strand
CGCGCCCCAGACCGTGACGTCGAAGTAGTTCGGCTTGTCGACCCACTCGCCGGTCGACTGGTCCTTGCGCCGGGTGTTCGACGCCACCCGCAGGCTGCAGACCGCGGTGCCGCCGTTCGTGTGCCGGAGCTCAGGGTCGCGCGTCAGGTTTCCGGTGAGTACGACCCTGTTGATGTTCGTTGCTGCCATGAGGCTGCATTCCTCCTGTCCTGCTCGAAGACCGTCGATCGAGAGTACATTCGCGATCGGAGCGCTCGGGCGCCCGCGCCCAGGAAAGTGCCGAAAAGAGCGGGGTCTTTCGCGGGCCGGTTACATGGGTAACAGGCCGGGATGCCGCCGCTCGACCTGGCCCGGGACACGATCCGGGCCTTTCAGCGCAATGGACTGCCTGATCTCGCGAGCGCGATGGCGTTCCAGGCGATCCTGGCGATAGTCCCCTTCCTGTTGTTCGTTGGCGTTGACGGGTCTGTTCGACCTGGAGGAGATCTGGCGCGAGGACGTGTCGCCGGACGTCCGCGCAGCGGTGTCGAGATCCGCCTTCGAGCTCATCGACGTCACCGTCGATCAGATCGTCGGCCAGCGGCAGCTCTGGTGGCTGACGGCAGGATTGGCGCTGACGCTCTGGGAGCTCTCCGCCGCCACGCGCGTGACGATGACCGCGCTGGACCGGGCGTACGGCTACTACCGCCGCCGCAACATTTTCGAGAAGCTGCCGCGCTCGCTGGCTCTGGGAGCCGCGGTCGGGATCTGCGTCGTGGCCGCGATCGCGATCGTCCGCTTCGGGCCGCTCGTCACGGGCGAGCTCGACGGCGTCCTTGCCGTTGTGTCGTTCCTCGTGCGCTGGCTGCTGGCCGCGGCCGTGCTGGGGGTAGGGGTGGCGCTGACGGTACGGTTCGGCGCCGCGACCAGGCAGCCGATCGGGTGGGTGACCATCGGCACCGGCCTGGTGCTGGTGGCCTGGGTGGTCACCTCGATCGCGTTCGGGGTGTACGTCCGCTACGTGGCGTCGTACGAGTCGGTGTTCGGCCACCTCGCGACGTTCTTCGTCCTGCTGATCTACGTGTGGCTGCTCGCGAACGCGTTCCTCGCGGGCATCCAGCTGGACGCCTGCGTGCGGGAGCGCGCCTGAGCGCTACTCGTCGACGGTCTCGGCGGGCGGCGCGCCGGCGTCGTCCGCGCCGGGCTCATCCGCGCCCGTCGGGACGGCGGCGTACTCGTCGTCGTCCGTCGGAGGCGCGTCCGCGGCGGCTCTGGCAGCCACCTTGGTGTCCTGGGCCTCGCGCTCCTCGCGGCGGCGTGGCGCCTGCTGGTCCGGCGGTGGCGGGGTGGGCTGCCCGGGCTTGACCTTGATGATTCGGAACCGAAGCACCCCGTCCATGATGCGGAGGCGCTGGTTCAGCCGGTCGAGGAGGGCGTTGTCCCCGTTGAACTGGTAGAGCCGGTAGTCGGCCTCGGGCCGGTGGTCGATCTCGTAGGCCATCCGACGGGTGCCCCAGTCGTAGGTGCCGACAACCTCGCCGCCCTGATCGATCATCGACTCGGTCTCCGAGACGACGGCGTCGCGCCGCTCCTCCGGGGCGGTCGGATCGACGAGCAGCATCAGGTCATAGAGGCCGGACATGCGACGGGAGAGGGTAGCGGACGAGGGGCGAAGGGCCGGCGTTGTTCCCCTTGAACCGGCATGCGGGTGAGGTGGGGAAACGTGGGCCGGGTGCTGTGCTTGGCGGCGGCTGGGGTGCTCATTGCGATCGGGCCGCCGGAGGGGCGGCCGCCGCCTTCTCCGCCGCCGGACGGGGCGCTGCCGCGGCTGGCTGACGTTCCGCGCTTGCTGCAGCCCCGGCCGCGTGAACGGCGGGCATTGAAGGGTGGGGCTTCGGCCGGCAGGGAGGGCCCTCCGGAAGTTAGCCGTGCATTACGCGGTCAACGTACGGAGGTCCCTGCCCTGCCCAGTCCAACACCCCCTTCACCGCCACCGGATCCCGCCGTTCAATCGCCGCCGCCCGAGCGGAGCGCGCCAGCGCCGCCCACGTCCGGCGAGTTCACGCCCGACCCGGCGCCCTAGCTCCCCGCTTCGCCTCGATGTCGCGCAGCTGGTCGTCCACCCAGTCGCCGGGGTGGCGGGCGGTCACGATCCGCTTCTGACCCTGGGCTCGCCACGAGCGCTCCTCGGCTGACATGGTCAGGGCGCGGTGGATTGCGTCGGCCTGCTCCTGCACGTCGAACGGGTTCACCGACAGCGCGAACTCGGCCAGCTCCTCGTGCGCCCCGGTGTTCTCGCTCAGGAGGGAGACCCCGTTGCGCTCGTTTACGAGCGGGCCCTCCTTCGCGATCAGGTTCATTCCGTCGAACATCGCGTTCACCATCAGCAGGTCGTAGTGCTTGTAGGCGGCGATCGCCTCCTCTAGGTTCTCGCGTAGGCGAAGCTCGATCGGCATCCAGTCCGTCGTACCGTGGCGGTGATTGACCACCGCGACCAGGGCCTCGATGCGCTCGAGGTACTCCGCATACTCCGGCACGTCCTGGCGCGACGGGATCAGGTGCGCGATGAAGGTGACCTGCTCCTTGAACTCCGGGTGCTGCTCCAGGAACAGGTCGAACGCCGTGAACCCGCGCAGCACATTCTTCGAGAGGTCTGCGCGGTCCACGCGCAGGATCAGGTACTCGCGGCGGCGACGCAGGATCTCGCGCTCGTATTGATGCACAGCTGGGCGCTGGGCAGTCTTCTGGAACGTCTCGGCCGAGATCGGCAGCGGGTACGAGCGCACCCACACGTCGCGGCCGTCGAACCTCACGACGCCCGCCCCCTCGTCCACCTCCAGGTCGAAGAGCTCGCGGCAGCAGAGCAGAAAGTTGCGCCGGTAGGAGCGCGTGTGGAACGCGATGATGTCGTTCGAGAGGATCCCCTCGTAGATGTCCTCGCGCATGTCGGCGGGGAGCACGCGCCAAGCATCCGGCTGCGTCCACGGGATGTGCACGAAATGGTGGAGGAAGAGGTCGGGACGCGCCTCGCGGATGAACTTCGGCGCGACGTAGAGGTGGTAGTCGTGCAGCATCACGACCGCCTCGTCCTCGCCCTCGAGCTCGTCGAGCACCGCGCGAGCGAGGTCCTCGTTGACCTGGCAGTAGCCCTCCTCGTATGCCTGCACCTCGGCCTGGCGGATGTCCGGCGCGTTCGACAGGTCCCAGAGGTAGTGCTGGATGAACCAGAGCATCGGGTTCGCCACGACGTTGTAGAAGCGGTCGTACGCCTCCGCGTCGCTAGTGACCAGACGGACCCGGTAGGTGTCTCCGTCGAGCTCGACCGGGAACGACTTCCCTCCTCGCTCCTCCGCCACCCGGGCGTCCTCGTCGGTCATCGCGGACGCCACCCAGACGGCGTCGCGGTGATGGACGAGTCCCTTCAGCGCGGTGACGAGCCCGCCGCCACCGCGCCTCGCCTCTCCCTCCTCGAACGTGGCCGGGCCGCGGTTCGAGACGAGGACGAGGGGCGTGTCCTGGTTCATCTGTGTTCCCGGAAGATCTTCAGCCAGTCGCGCAGCAGGCGCGGGGTGAGGAAATGGGTGCGCACGTGCTCCTTGCCGGCGCGGCCGAGCCGCTTGCCGAGGTCCGGCTCCTGGAGTATCCGCAGCGAGCGGTTGGCGCACTCCTCGGGCGATGACACGAGATAGCCGGTCTTGCCGTCCTGGACCTGGAGCGGGATTCCGCCCACGTCGCCGCCGATGAATGGCCGGCCCTTCCAGAGCGCCTCGGAGACGGTCAGGCCGAAGCCCTCGCGCGTGGACTTCTGGATCATTACGTCGGCCTGGGACTGGAACGCGTTCACCTCGATCGCGCCCACGTTGTTGAGGTTGTTCAGGATGTGGATGTCCGGGTCGCCCTCGGCGTAAGCCATCGTGGAGTTGAAGAACTCCCAGCCCTCGGGATCGTCTGTCGCCATCGAGCCCACGAGCGCGAGCTGTACGTCGGGCATCTCCTCAGTCACCCGCCGGTACGCGTCGATCACGCCAATCGGGTCCTTCCACGGGTCGAAGCGCGACACCTGGCACATCAGCGGACGGTCGACGTCGATACCGAACTGGTCACACACGAACGCGGCGTCCTCCGACGACAGCGCCATGTTCTTCGGCGAGAGCGGGTCGATCGCGGGCGGGCAGATCACCACACCGTCCGCGGCGCCGTCGAGCCCGGCGGGCACGTACTGCTGGAGGTGCCAGACGGACGCGTTGTAGCCCCGCACGTGTGGCACGATGTGCTCGATCGCGTCCGGGTTCGGGGTCGAGAGGTCGATGTGACAGCGCCAGACCCAGGTATTCGCCTTGTCCGGCACGTGCCCGCGGATGCCGGCCGGCTGCGGGTCGTGGACGATGATCACGTCCCAGCTCCCCTCGACCTCCTTCGCGTTCATCTCGTTGTAGCGCTCGTAGATCGCCCACTCCTCGTCGGTGAGCGAGTCCGGATTGCCCTGGAGCGCGTTGTGAAGGCGCTTGGTCGCGTTGTAGAACTCCTCGCGCCCGAGCATCACCTGCCACTGGGCGTCGATCCCCACGTCGTTCATCAGCGGGATCAGGGTGTAGAGGATCTCAGAGACGCCGCCGCCGAACGCGGTCGCGGAGAGATGCAGCACGCGAAGGCCCTCGAGGTCCTTCGAAAGCTCGCGGATCTCCTCGATCAGCGGCCTTCCCGCGAGGTGGGTGTAGTCCGCGAGGCTCTTGCTGCCCACGGAAACCGACGTCAGCACAGCGCGGCAGACTATCCAGTCTCGTTCAGGTACTTCACGAGCCGCGTGCGGCCGCTTCCGAAGTCGGCCTCGTCGACCGTCGCCTCGATGATCGCGCGGCTCAACTCCTGCTCCGAAGCGGCCACGGGGCCGACGGTTCCGTCCAGATCCATGCAGAGCCGGTCGTCGGCGAGATGGAACGAGAAGTTCAGCCGGCTCTCGTCCTCGATCGCCCGTGCCTCGTCAACAAAGTCGTTCGCGGCCTCGGTTATCGCGAGCTTCAGGTCCGCGACCTCCTCCGGCGAGAGCGGCGTCAGGCGGCATACCGCCGACAGCGCCAGCCGGGCCAGGACGAGGTAGTCGGGCCGGGCCGGGATCGTTAGGGAGACATCGCGGCTGTCGGTCGTATCGGGCGCGTCCACCACTCCGGCACACTACCCAGAAATCGGCAGAAACCTACGGCTCCAGCTGGGCGGGACGACGGCCAAGCTCGACCTCGATGGTGCGCCGCTCGCCGTCGCGCAGCAGCTCGAGGCGCACCCGGTCGCCCGTCGAGTGGGCGCTGATCTCGTCGGCGAGATCGTGCTCTCGGGTGAGGTCCTCGCCGTTCACTCCCACGATCAGGTCGCCGCCTGTTGCGATCTCCGTCTGGCCCTGGAAGCTGATCTCGTCGCCGCCGGCCTCGAGGCCGGCCTCGTCCGCCGGGCTGCCGTCCACCACCTGCTGGACGAGGGCGCCGGTCTCCACGTCGAGGTCCATGCGCTCGGCGAGCTGCGGCCAGATGGTCAGCGTCTCGACGCCCAGGTAGCCGTAGTTCACGCGTCCGTTCGCGCGCAGCTCGTCGAGCGAGCGGCGCACCGCGTCGACCGGGATCGCGAAGCCCACTCCCTCGCCGCCGCCGGACTGCGACTTGATCTGGGCGTTGATCCCGAGCACGCGCCCCTCCGCGTCGAGCAGCGGCCCTCCGGAGTTGCCGGGGTTGATGGCGGAATCGGTCTGGATCGCGTCGCCGATCTCGAAGTCCGTGAGCGACTGGATCGACCGGTCGAGGGCGGAGATCACCCCGATCGAAAGCGACTGGCGCTCGCCGAACGGGCTGCCGATCGCAGCCACCGGCTCACCGACGGTGATCGACTCGGACTCCCCCAGCCGCAGGGGCGTGAGCGATAGGCCCGCCGGATCCACCTTCAGCAGCGCCACGTCCGCGTTCGGGTCGTGGCCGACGATCTCGGCGCGTACGCGGTTGCCGTCCGAGAACTCCACATACACCTCGTCGGCCTCGGCCGCTCGCCCGGGGCGCGCGGTGGTCACGACGTGGGCGTTCGTGGCGATGAAGCCGTCGCCATCGAGCACGAACCCGGAGCCCTGGCCGCCCTCGCCGCCGTCCTCGAGCAGGCTCGGGCCGCCGTCGAAGATCGACAGCACCGTCACCACGCCGGGCGCCAGCCGGTCGTAGATCGACGCGGGATCGAAGCCGCCCTCGCGCCCGATGCCCTCCACCACCTGCACGCGCGTGGTCGTGACCTCGCTGCGCGCGGACTGCTCCTGGCCGCCCTCACCGTCGTCGTTCACGTCGCAGCCTGCCGCGGAGAGCAACAGCGCCGCGGCGGCGGCCGCCGCCGCCCGCTTCACCGGCCGGTATCCATGGGTACGCCGCCGCCGGGGGCTTCCCAACTACTGTCCGCGGGCAGCTCGAGCGTGAACGCGGTGCCGCCCTCCAAGGACAGCACGAGGCGCCCGTCCATCCGCTCCGCCAGCTCGCGCGCTATGGCGAGCCCAAGACCCGCGCCGCGTGCGGCGTCGCCGGTGTAGAAGCGCTCGAAAACCTTGGCGCGCGCGCCGGCCGGGAGGCCTGGCCCCGTGTCTGCCACGGTGAGCTCGGCGGCGCCGTTGTAGCGATTCGCGCTCACGGTGACGTCGGTGCCCTGCGGCGTATGGCGCAGGGCGTTGTCGAGCAGGATACGCATGATCTGAGCGACCCGTTCCCGGTCGCACTGCGCGCTCGGGCCGTCCTCCGGCACGTCGAGATGCAGGTCCGTTCGGTGCTCGGCGAGCCGCGGCCGGAACTCCCCCGCGATCGAGCGCGTGAGCTCGGCGAGGTCGACCGGCTCGGTGTGGAGCTCGACCTCGCCGGAGTCGAGCCGCGACAGGTCGAGCAGGTCCACTGACAGCTTCTGGAGCCGCTCCACCTGCTCGCCCATGGTCTCGAGGAACTCGCGCCGCGTCTCCTCGTCGAGGTCCTCGTCCTGGAGCAGCTCCACGAAGCCGCCCAGGGAGAAGATCGGCGTGCGCAGCTCGTGCGAGGCCGTGGCGATGAACTCCTTGCGCGCCACGTCCACGCGGCGGAGCTGCTGCTGCATGCGGTTGAAGGTGTCGGTGAGCTGGCCGAGCTCGTCCTTCGAGGTCACCGGCAGCGGCTCCACGAAGCTCCCGCGGGCCACCTCGCGCGCGCCCCTCTCCAGCCGCCCGACGCGCTGCGCAAGCCGCGCCGCGACGAGATAGCCGCCGACCAGCGCGATCAACAGGGCCGCCCCCGTGGCAATCAGGACCCGCTTCCGCACAAACGCGACGGTCTCCTCCACGTCAGTGAAGTCGCGCGAGTAGAACGCCACGCGCGGGCGGCCACCCGTCCTGCGCAGGCGCTGCGTGACGACGCCGAACTCCTCGTCGCGGAACGTGTCGTAGCCCCTCTGGAGGCGGCCGGTGAGGATCGCCTTCTGCGCGAGCGCGTCGTTGAAGGGCACGAGCCCCTCGGACGGGTCGACGGAGTAGAAGCCGGCGTTCCGCTCCGGACTCTGCAGGCGCTGCCAGAAGCGGACGGTCACGCGCGAGTCCGTGGAATCGGCCACGGAGCGGATCCGGCGCGCGTAGTCCTTCGGCGACGGCTGCCTGTTGCCGCCGACCGCGGGCAGCTCGAGCGCGGAGCGGGCGCTGCGCGCTTCCCGGACGAGGCTGTTCAGCCGCTCCTCCCTCAGGTTCTGCTCGAGCTGCGGCACCACCACGAACCAGATCGCCGAGAAGGCGGCAGCCGTGATCAGGAAGAAGATGAAGCCCAGCTTGTGGCGCAGCGAGCGCAGCGGGATCATGAGTCCCTGAAGCGGTACCCCACGCCGCGCACGGTCAGGATCAGCTCCGGCGTCTTCGGCTCCGCCTCGAGCTTCTCGCGCAGGTGGCGGATGTGCACGTCGATCGTGCGCGGGTCGCGGTAGGACGCGTCACCCCACACGCGTTCGAGCAGCATGGTGCGGCTGAACACGCGCCCGGGCGCGTGCGCGAGCGCGGCGAGGATCTCGAACTCCACGTAGGTGAGCTGAGCGGGCTTGCCGCGGATGACCACGGAGCGCTTCTCGAAGTCGATCTGGAGCTCGCCCGCGTCGATCGGCTCCTCGAACTGGGCCTCCGGCTGGGCGAGTTCCGCGCGCCGGAGAACCGCCTTCACGCGGCTGCGGAACTCGCGCACGGAGAAGGGCTTCGTGATGTAGTCGTCCGCGCCGAGCTCGAGGCCGAGGACCTTGTCGGTCTCCTCGGTCTTAGCGGTGAGCATGATGATTGGGACCGTGCTGCGGGAGCGGATGGCGCGGCACACGTCGAACCCGTCCATCCGGGGAAGCATCACGTCGAGCACGACGAGATCGAAGTTGTCGTCGCGCAGCCGCTCGAGTGCCTCGCGGCCGTCCAGCGCCGGGATGACGTCATAGCCCTCCTTGCGCAGCGGGTACGTCAGGAGCTTCTGCACGGACAGCTCGTCGTCGACGAGCAAAATGCGAGGGGCCGTGGTGCTCAACCTTGAGAATTGTAGGTTGCGCCGCGGTGATAGAGCCGCGGATCTACCGCGCGGCGTTCGTGCCGGCGCTGCTGGCCGTCGTGCTGACGATGTTCTCGTTCCAGAGCCGTCCTCGCCCTCTCCCGCAGGGCCTGGCGGCCGACGTGCTGTTCGACGGCGTGCAGGCGGCCGACCTCGCGACGCGGATCGCGTCCGAGGCGCCCGACCGCCGCGCCGGCACCCGCGGCAACCTGGCGACCGCCGGGCTGGTGGCCAACGCGTTCCGCGAGCGCGGCTTCGGGAGTGGGCCGAACGACAACCCGAAGCTCCAGCGCTTCACCCACGCGGGCCACGAGCTCGTGAACGTGATCGGCCGCCGCGCGGGCAGCTCCCGCCGCCAGATCGTGATTGTGGCCGCCCGCGATGCCGCGGCGACCCCGGACGCGCCGGGCAGCGCCGCGGACACCGCGGCGCTGATGCAGGTGGCGCGCGTCTACCAGGGGCGGCCGTCGCGCAAGACGCTGGTGCTCGCATCGGTGGACGGATCCAACCTCGGCGAGGTGGGTGCGAGGGAGCTGGTGGCGGAGCTCCCGACCCCGGACCTCGTGGACGCCATTCTCGTGATCTCGGACCTCGGCTCGCGCGGCAGCCGCGGTTCGCTCCTCCAGGCGTGGTCGAACGACTCGCGCCGCGCGGGCGTGGGCCTGCAGCGGACCGTCGCGGAGTCGATCCGCCGAGAGCTCGGCCGCTCCGCGGGTGGCAGCGGCGCGTTCGGGCAGCTGGCGCGGCTCTCGTTCCCCATCGGCATCGGCTCGCAGGGCGTGCTGATCGAGGAGGGCTACGACGCAGTCAGGCTGTCCGGCAGCGGCGAGCTGCCGCCGGGCGGCGACGGCCCGCCGGAGGCGATCGACGCAGAGCGGCTCGGCGCGCTCGGGCGCGCGACCCTGCGCGCGCTGAGCGCGGTGGACCGGGGCGGCCGGCCGGCGCACGGGCCGGACAGCTACGTCCAGGCGGTGAGCCAGGTGCTGCCGGGCTGGGTGCTGTCGCTGCTCGCCGGCTCGCTGCTCTTGCCCGTGCTCGTGACGTCCGTCGACGCCTTCGCGCGCGCCCGCCGTCGCCACGTGGACGTGCTGCGCTGGCTCCGGTGGCTCGGCGCGTGGCTGGCGCCCTTTCTCGCCGCGCTCGCGCTCGCCGAGTTCCTCGCCCTGGTCGGAGCCACGCCCGCGCCACCTCCGGCGCCGGTGCCGCCGGACGTCCTGCCGGTCGACGGCGCGGCGCTCGGAGTCCTGCTCGGCATCGCCGCGGCGATGGTGCTCGCGTTCCTGACCGCGCGCTGGCTCGCCTCGAAGCCCGACCCGGAGCTGGCGCGCCCGGCCGAGCCCGGGAGCGGCGTGGCGCTCGCGCTCGTGATCGCCGCCACCACGCTGCTGCTCTGGTTAGTGGACCCGTACGCGGGGCTCCTGGTGGTGCCCGCGGCGCACCTGTGGATGCTGCTCGCACTCACGCGGCCGCTCCCATCGAAGCGGACGCGCGGCGTGCTGATCGCGATTGGCGCTGCTCCGGCGCTCCTCGTGGCGACCTACTACATGTTCGCCCTGTCGCTGGACCCGGTCCAGGGCGCCTGGTACCTGCTGATGCTCGTGACCGGCCACAGCGTCGGCCTCGTGACCTCACTGATCTCTTGCGTGATGCTCGCGGCCGCGTGCGCTACGACGGAGGCGGCGCTCCGGTGGCCGGATGTCCGGGTTTGAGGTAGGGGACTCGAGCCGGCGCTCCAAAGCAGCGTGGAGCACGGCAGGTACGAGGTCGACTCGCGCGCGGTGGCGGAGGCGATCACCCGTCATGGGTGCTCATAGCCGCTGAGGCCCGTGACCGGGCCGTCAGGGCCCACGAGGAGAAGCCCGCTCCCCGCTGAGACCTCGCCGACCCAGGTGAGCGGAGCCGCCGCCTCGGCGCCCGCTCGCCGCGCCTCCGGGACGGTCACGAGCAGCTCGTAGTCGTCGCCGCCGGTGACCGCATCCTCGGCGCCGACGCCGGCCGCCAACGGCAGCCGGCCGAGCTCCACGCGCAGCTCGACGCCGCTTCGCTCGGCGACGTGCCGGGCGTCGGTGGCGAGGCCGTCGCTCAGGTCGATCATCGCGGTCGCGCCGGCCGCGGCGAGCGCGCGCCCGCTCTCGAGGCCGGGCCGCGGGCGGAGGTGCCGCTCCACGAGCTCAGCGGGCTCGCGGCGGCCCTCGGCGAGCAGCCGCCGCCCCGCCTCGGAGCCGCCCAGCTCACCGGTCACCCCCACGAGCTCGCCGGGCCGCGCGCCGTCGCGCCCGACCAGCTCGTCCGGCTCGTCCGCCCAGCCCGTCACGGCAATCGTCAGCACGAGCACCGGGCCGTGCACGACGTCGCCGCCGGCGATCGTGACGCCGCACCCACTCGCCAGCTCCTCCATGCCGTGAACGAGCTCGAGCGGCTCCTCGAGGTCGCTGGGCAGCACCACAGAGACATACGCCTCGCCCGCCTCCGCGCCCATCGCGGCGATGTCGGACAGGGCGGTGGCGAGCGCCTTCCAGCCGATGTCCGCGGCGGAGTGGGTGGCGCGCTCGAAGTGGACGCCGTCCACCAGTGTGTCGATCGACGTGACCGCGAACGGACGCGCGCGCGTGACGGCTGCGTCGTCCCCTGTCCAGCGCACGAGCCGCCCGCTGCGGTCGGCGAGCGCCCTCTCGATCGCGCTGATCAGGTCGAGCTCACCCACGCGCTATGCGGCGGGTCGCTCGCGGGCCGGCATCAGCCTGGGGCGGCCGTGCCGTTGCCGTTCCCGTTGCCGTTCCCGTTTCCGTTGTTCTCCGGAGCGGGCTGAGGCGCGACCTCCTCGGTGGGCGCCTGCGTCTCGGGCTGGTCGAGCGGCGCCTCCTCGTAGAAGCGCGGGTCGTACTCCTGGGTGCTCGGCGCGCTGTAGGTGCTCGAGTCGTCGTAGTACTCGCCCGTCCCGGCCGAGCCGGTGGACGCGTACTTTCCGAAGAACGGCGAGAACTCGGCCGGCTCGGTCGGCTGCGGGAAGTCGTCGCAGCTGTCGCCCTTCGCGGTGATCATGAAGTCGTGCCAGATCATCGCCGGCCAGGTGCCGCCGGCGACCGATCCGATGCGCGTGGCCTCCATCGAGACCTGCGCGTCCGGGTAGCCGACCCACACGGCGGTCGAGAGCTTCGGCGTGTACCCCACGAACCAGGCGTCGTTGAACTCGTCGGTGGTGCCAGTCTTGCCGGCCGCGGGACAGCCGATCTGCGCCGCCGTGCCGGTCCCGCCCAGGACGTTCTGCTCCAGGATCTGCGTGACCTCGTACGCCTGCCCGTCGGTCAGGACGCGCTTCCGCACGGGCTTGCCGAGGTCCTCCGACTTCCCGTCCGGGAAGACCACGCGCTTGATCGCCTTGGGCTTGCTCCGCATGCCGCCCGAGGCGAGCGTGGCGTAGGCGTTCGCCATCTCCAGCGGCGTAACGCCGAGCCGAAGGCCGCCGAGGCCCTCGGCCGGGTAGCAGTCGAGCTTCGTCCGGATGCCGAGCAGCTTCGCGGTCTGGCAGACCTTCTTCGGCCCGATGTCGAGGATGAGCTGCGCGTAGACGGTGTTGTCGGACGAAAGGGTCGCGCGGGAAAGCGTCATCGTGCCGCTGTAGGAATGACTGTAGGTCTGCACCTCCCAGTGCCCGAACGCGGGATCGTCGATGTTGAGCGGCTGGGAGGTGTAGGTGGTGCTGTTCGGGTCGACCCCGGCTCGGATCGCGGCGGTCAGGACCATCGTCTTGAAGGCCGAGCCGGGCTGCCGGTGCCCCTGAGCGGCGAGGTTGAACCTGCGGTCCTGGTATCTGCCGCTCGACGCCATCGCGCGGATGTAGCCGTTCGACGGGTCGATCGACACCAGCGCGCCCGACGGGTCGCTGGGGTCGTAGAGCTGTCCCGTGATCGCCTTGCGGGCGAGCTCCTGCATCGCCGGGTCGATCATCGTGTGGATCCGAAGGCCGCCGCGGCGTACGACCCCGAAGCCGTACCGCTCGATCAGCTTCTCCTGCACGAAGTCGAAGAAGTAGGGCTCGCGCCGCGTGATGTAGCGCGTGCCGCGCTCGAGTCGAAGGTCCTCGTCCATCGCCGCGGCCGCCTCGGACGGGCTGACGAACCGGTTCGAGACCATCTGGCGGAGCACTTCGTTGCGCCGCGCGATCGCGGCCTCCGGGTTGCGGAACGGGTTGTACTGCGACGGCGCCTGTGGCAGTCCCGCGAGCAGCGCCGACTCGGCGAGGGTCAGCCTCTTCGCGTGCTTGTTGAAGAAGGTCACCGCCGCGGCCTCGATGCCGATCGCGGTGCGCCCGCCGACCGTCCCGTACGGGACCGAGTTCAGGTAGTTGTGGAGGATCCAGGTCTTCGAGTGCTCGTCCTCGAGCTCGGAGGCCAGCTTCGCCTCGCGGATCTTCCGCGCGAAGTCGCGCTTTGGGTCCTTGATGTAGAGCGCGCGGACGAGCTGCTGCGTGATCGTCGAGCCGCCCTGCACCGTCTTGCCGGACTCGAGGTTCTTGATGCCGGCGCGGACGATCGCGTTCAGGTCCACGCCGTCGTGCTTGTAGAAGCGCTCGTCCTCGATGGCGACGGTCGCGCGGCGCAGGTCGACCGGGACGTCCCGCCACGGGACCACGCGCCGCAGGACGTCCGACTGGATGAAGCCGAGCCGCGAGCCGTCCGCGGCGTAGACCACGGAGAGCTGCCCCTTGTCGTCGGGCTTCAGCTCGGAGAGGTCAGGCGCGGTCGCCGCGATGGCCAGCACGTAGCCGACCGCGGAGATCGCGGCGATGACCGCCACCGTGACGAGCACGCCGACGCCGAGCATCACGGAGCTCCGCCCGGTATGACGGCGGCGACGCCGCCTCAACTTTCGCTGCCGCTGTGTCACTCAGGCCTCTGTTGAGGATAGTGCGTGCTCTCGTAGTAGACGCAGCCAGCGCGCGCGCAGCTCGGCCGCCTTCTTTCCGCGCTGGGAGGGGCCCCGCGCCCAGGTCGTCGCGCTCAGCCGTACGCCCTCCTTGTCGACCTCGGCGACGCTCACCTGGATCTCTTCTTCCTCGTCCGAGATGAGCTCCATCGCCTTGTCGAGGTCGGCGTCCGTCGGGAGCCAGACAGACACCTCCACCTGCACGCGAGGGTCGAGAATCGTGTGGTTCAGGATCGAGCTCTCCGCCAAGCGCTCGTTCGGGACGATCAGGCGCCTTCCGTCGTCCAGGCGGATGTACGTGTAGGTGAGCTTCATGTCCTCGACCTGCCCGGTCTCCTCCTCGAACGTGACGAGGTCGCCGATGCGGACCGGCTGCGTGATCGCGAGCAGGATCCCCGCGATGGCGTTGGCCAGCGTTTGCCGCGCAGCGAAGCCGATGACGAGGCCCAGCACGGCCGAGGAGGCGAGCAGGCCGGTGGCGACGCTCGACACCTCCGGTATCTGGGCCGCGGCGATGCCCGCCCCGATGACGAAGATGAGCGCGAAGACGAGCCGCCTGATCAGGCGCATGCGCGTCTGGGTGGCCGGTGAGAGCTCGCCGCGCGTGACGAGCTCGCCCACCTTCGTGCCGCTCTTCGCGATCTGGCGGTCGATCGCGTGCGCGATGAGAAACGTGATCAGGATCACGACGCCGGCGTTGATCCAGTCCTGTGTGGCGACGGCTGTGTAGAAATCGGCGTCCGGCATGGCGTATGAGGCTACCCCCGCGCGGGCGCGCGCAATCGCGCAGGCACGCGAATCAGAGGCGTTCCGGGCAGCCCTCAGGGTCGGGCTGTCCACCCGCGCCGCGGTGCTCCTCGTGGCGATCTTCGCCGCGCTCACGTTCGGTCCTGCGAGCGGCGGCGTGGCCGAGGAGAACGCCGCGAGGTTCGACGAGCCGGCGCTCACGCACGCGATCGCCGACCCGTTGCTCGCCCCGCTCGCCCGCTGGGACTCCGTCTGGTACCTCCGCGTGGCCGACTCGGGCTACGGCGACTCCGCGCCACGGGCAGCGTTCTTCCCGCTCTACCCGTTGCTCGTGCGTGCCGTGGCAACGCCGCTGGGGGCCTCGAACGCGGCGCTCCTGGTCGCCGCGTACCTGGTGTCGCTCGCTGCCTTTCTGGGTGCGCTGGTGGTCCTCTTCCGGCTCACGGAGCTCGAGCTGGGGCGGCGGCTCGCGCGGCCGGCGCTGCTGCTCCTCGCGCTGTTCCCCGCGGCGCTCTACTTCGGCGCTCCCTACTCGGAGAGCCTCTTCCTGCTGCTGGCGGCCGGCGCCTTCTACGCAGCCCGCACGGACCGTTGGGCATGGGCCGGCGCATGCGCGGGGCTCGCGTCCGCGAGCCGCTCCGCGGGCCTCCTGCTGCTGATCCCGCTCGCGCTGATCTGGTGGAGCTCGCGCCCGAGGCGCGGCGCCGACGCGGCCTGGCTCCTCCTCGCCCCGCTCGGCATCGCGGCCTACGCCGCCTGGCTCGGCATCGCGGAGGGCGACGCATTCCGCTTCCTCGACGTGCAGGACGCCTGGTCGCGCGAGCTCGCCGTGCCGCTCGCCGGCGCGTGGGACGGCCTCGTCGCGGCCGTGGACGGCGCGCGCCAGCTCGCCTCGGGCTCGCGCACGCCCGTCTACTTCGGGTCGGCGGAGGGCGACCCGTTCCGGATCGCGGCGATCAACCTGATGCTGTTCGCGACGCTCGTGTTCGCGCTCGTTGCCTGCGTGGGAGTCTTCCGGCGGCTGCCGCGCGCCTATGGCACGTGGGTCGCCGCCTCGCTCGTGCTGCCCCTCTCGTTCCCGGTCGCGCCCCAGCCGCTGATGTCGCTGCCGCGCTTCGTGGCGGTGCTGTTCCCGATCTTCATGTGGCTGGCGGTGGTGTGCCACGAGCGACGTTCCACCGACCTCGTGGCGGGCGGGTTCGCCGTGGGCCTCGGCCTCTTCACGGCCCAATACGCGAGCTGGCACTGGATCGCGTGACGCGGATTCGGGCAGTCCTGCTCGACGCGCTCGGCACGCTCGTGGAGCTGCAGCCGCCGGCGCCGCGGCTGGCGCGGCTCCTGCGCGAGTCGGGCTTCGGGGTGAGCGAGGAGCAGTCAGGCGCGGGGTTCATGGCGGAGATCGCGTACTACCTCGACCACCATCTCGAGGGCTCGGATCCGGAGCGCCTCGAGCGCCTCCGCGACCGCTGCGCCGAGGAGATGCGGCGCGCGCTGGACGTGCCCGGCCTCGATCACGCCACCGCGCGGCGGGCGATGCTCGGCGCTCTTGAGTTCCGCCCGTATCCCGATGTGCTGCCGGCTCTCGGCGAGCTGCGCGAGCGCGGCGTGACGCTGGTCATCGCGAGCAACTGGGACTGTTCGCTGCCCGACTGGCTCGGGCCCACCGGAATCATGGAGCTGGTGGACGGCGTCGTGACTTCGGCGGAGGTGGGCGTGGCGAAGCCGGAGGCGCGCGTGTTCGAGCGGGCGCTCGCCATCGCGGGCGCCGAGCCCGGCGAGGCGCTCCACGCGGGTGACAAGGTGGACAACGACGTGGAGGGCGCCGTCGCGGCGGGAATCCGGGCGGTGCTCGTGCAGCGGGAGGGCGAGCCGCCGGCCGGCGTCGCCGCCATCCGCTCGCTTCGGGAGCTTCCCGCCCTACTCTGACTGGCCGTGGAACACCCGGAGATCGCCGCGACCCCGCCTCCGCCCGACCGGCCCGAGCTGCCGGAGGGCGCGCAGCCGCGCTGGCCGGCGTGGTACGCGGGAGTGGGCTTCGTGGTGGCTCTGATCGCGACGGTCGTCGTCGTCGGGATCCTGGACGCGGCAACGAACGCCAGCGCGGAGGACGCGACGTTCACGGTGATCGCCACGTTCCTCCAGGGAATGATCTTCATCGGGACGGCGGTGCTGTTCGCGTCGTTCGCGGGTAGGCCGCGGCCGGAGCACTTCGGGCTCCGCGCGACGTCGTTCTGGCCGACGGTCGGCTGGGCGGCGCTCGGCATCGCCACGTTCTTCGCGCTCGCGATCGCCTACACCGCGATCGTCCAGCCGGATACGGAGCAGACGGTCACTGAGGACCTCGGAGCCGACGAGAGCACCTTGGGGCTGATCGCGGCCGGCTTTATGGTGATCTGCGTCGCGCCCGTGGCGGAGGAGTTCTTCTTCCGCGGCTTCTTCTACCGGGCGCTCCGGAGCCGCTACTCGGTGCTGGTGGCCGCGCTGATCGACGGCCTGGTCTTTGGCGTGATCCACTACCCGGGAGACGGCGCGGACGGTCTGCTGATCGTGCCCCCGCTTGCTGCGCTCGGGGTGATGTTCTGCTTGGTGCTCGAGCGGACGCGCTCGCTCTACCCCGTAATCGCGCTGCACGCGCTCAACAACGCGCTGGCGTACGGGGCCGCCGTCGAGGATGCCTCGGTGTCGCTCGTGTTCGGCCCGCTGATGCTGCTCGCGTGCGTCGTCGCCCCGCGAGCCCAGCGGACGGCCATGGCATAGTGGGCGCCGTATGAGCACTCGCCATCTGCTTCCGATCCTGTTTGCCCTGGCCGCGCTCGCGCCCGCGGCGCAGGCGCAGACCACAACTACGCCGGTCGAGCCCGAGCCGGCCGCCGGGAAGGCGTCGCTGTCGGTGCGCGGCGGGCTCGCCACGAAGAAGGCCCGCTTCTTCGCGTCCTCGCAGGAGGTCGTGGTCCGTGGCGTGGTGAGGCCGTACGTACCGGGTGAGGTGCTCACGCTCTACGCGATCCGCGGCGACAAGGCGAGCAAGCAGGTGCGCCGCGAGGTCGGGCGGCGCGGCCGCTACGAGTTCCGCTTCAAGGTCGGCAACCCCGGCCCTGTGCGGCTGGTGGTGAAGCATCGGGGGAACGGCAAGCAGGAGGCGTTCCGGACGCGGAACGAGACGATCCAGGTGGTGGACTGGGACGCAGGCCAGGGCGCGCGCGGCCTGAAGGTGCTGCTGCTCCAGCGCGGGCTGCTCCGGCTCGGGTTCGCCACGCCGGTCACCGGCTACTTCGACGGGCTCACCGCGAACGCCGTCAACGCGTTCCGCAAGACGAACGGGATGGGTCGCGACGGATACGCGGCGAAGTCGGTCTACGCGATGGTCCTCCGTCACCAGGGCGCGTACAAGCTCCGCTATCCGCGCTCGGGCGCGAACGGCAAGCACGTGGAGTTCGACTGGTCGCGCCAGGTGCTGGTCCTGGCTCAGCGCGGGCGGCCGTACCGGGTCTACCACACGTCGTCCGGGGCGCCTGTCACGCCGACCGTCTTCGGGAGCTACCGCTTCTACCGCCAGGATCCGGGGACGAACTCGAAGGGGATGGTGCACTCGTCCTACTTCATCGGGGGGTACGCGATCCACGGCTACCCGTCGGTGCCGAACCATCCCGCGAGCCACGGCTGCCTGCGGGTGCCGATCCCGAACGCCTGGTCGATCTTCAACTGGATTGACATCGGCGACCCGATCTACACGTACCGGTAAACCGCAAAGGCCCCGCCCAAAAAGGACGGGGCCTTCGCGGTTCCCCCTTTGGCTATGTCGGCCCACCGGGCCGGCGGGGCTTTGAGGCTTACTCGGCCGGAGCGGCTGCGCCGGCGTCGGCGTGGGCGGCGACCGGCTCTGCAGGCGCGGCGGCCTCGACGGGCGCGGCGACCTCGGCCTCGACAGCAGCCGGCTCGGCGGGCGCGGCAACCGGCTCCACGGGCGCGGCGACCTCCGTCTCCACGGCGACCGGCTCAGCCGGAGCCGTGACCGCCGGCTCTGCCGGCGCGGCGGCCTCGACGGGCGCGGCGGCCTCCGTCTCCACGGCAACCGGCTCAGCCGGAGCGGTGACCACCGGCTCTGCCGGTGCGGCGGCCTCGACGGGCGCGGCGACCCCTACCTCGACAGCAACCGGCTCGGCGGGCGCGGCAACCGGCTCCACGGGCGCGGCGACCTCGGCTTCGACCGCCACCGGCTCGGCCGGCATGGTGGACTCCGGTGCGGCCGCCTCCACGCCGGTCACGACTTCGCCCGTCGTCGCGGTCGCGTCGCTCCATGTGACCGTCCCGTTACCGGCGGTGCTGGTCTGGGTGCTCGTGGTGGGCGCCGCCGGGGCCGCGTAGCCGCCGGAAGCCGTCACGGTGGCGGCCTGCTCCAGCACGTCCTCCGGCAGGTCGGGCCCGCCGATGTTCGCGGTGCTGGCCGTCGACGTGCTCGCGGTAGACGTGCTCGCCTTGCCCGGGATCGCACCGCCGCTCAGGTACGTGCGCGGGTCCTGCGCCTGCGCGCCCACGCGGGTCTCGAAGTGCAGGTGCGGGCCGGTGCAGCTGCCGGTGCAACCCACGTAGCCGATCACCTGACCCTGCGTCACCTGTGCGCCGTTCGTGACGCCGAAGCGCGAAAGGTGCGCGTAACAGGTCGAGAACTGGCTCGTGTGGGTGATGCACACCATGTTCCCGTAGCCGCTCTGCTGCCCGGCGAGGCTCACTGTCCCGCACGCTGCCGCTCGGACCGGCGTTCCGGTCGGAGCCGCGATGTCGATCCCGTCGTGGTTCCGCCCCCAGCGCGGCCCGAAGTTCGACGTCACGGTGCCCCTGACGGGGCTCGCGATCGTCGCCGAGCCGCACGCCTCGCCGGTCGGGGCGGGCGTGGTCGTGCGCGTCTGCGCGTCCGGCGCGCCGCCCGTGGCCGGCGGAGCGGCCTTGGCGGTGGGGCCCTGGGGCGCCGGCGCGCCCTGCCCGCCCACGTCGCCGTCGATGCGACGGTCGGCGGCCAGGTCCCTGCCGGCCTGCGCCAGCTTCGCTTCCACCCGCTGCTTCACCTGCGGCGGGATGTTCGAAGCGCCGATCGCCGCGCCGCTGGCGGTGTTCTGCTCGAACAGCGCGCCCCATGTTGCGAGTCCGACGATGCCGTCCACCTCGAGCCCGGCCGAGGCCTGGTACGAGCGCACCGCGGCGTCGGTCTGAGGGCCGAAAACGCCGTCGGCCGTGACCTCCAGAGCCTTCTGGACATGAGCCACCAGCTCGCCCTGACTGCCCACCTGAAGCGGCAGGCCTCCCTCCCGGATCTCGATCGCCCGGTTGGCCGGCGACTCCGCGGCGACGGCGGCGTTCAAGTTGCCCGACACCTGCGCGGCGGCCAGCGGCGCGCTCGGTCCGGTCACGACCGCTGTGGCGAGCGCGGCTGAAAGATGCTTACGGCGGTTGTTCTCGCGGCGGCCCTTTGACAGCAGCTCACGGCGTCGGCGGGAGCGCTCGAGCGAGCGGGTCCAGATCTCGGGCGCGGCCAGATCCCGGCGGGCGTTCGTCATCCATGTCCCCTTCCTTTCGGGCCTACGGGGTTAGCTGACGGGCTCGCGCTGGAAGATGCGCTACGCGGAAATGCGTCCGCGATTCGCCCCCGGGACGGCACGGCGGTCCGTCCAATCGGTTCCCCCGTTCCGGTCGCCTCGGGGAGGCAGCCGGACTCGGCGCTTGACTTGCGACGCCCACCTTAGCGAACGGGCAGGTAGGCGTACAGATCGCTAGGCGGTGCGCCAGTCCGTGCCGTGCTCGCGGTGCTTGGGAAGCATGTTCGCGAGCATCCCGAGACCGACCCCGTAGAGGAGCAGCGCGAGCAGCGCCGGGACTCCGTGCGTCACCCAGCGATCATTCGAGCCCTCGACGAGCATGGTGAACGGGCCGAGCAGCACGTCGTTCGAGTCGTCGATGGCCTCGCGCAGGGGGCCGTTGACGCGTTCGCGCTTCGCCTCCAGAGCAGGCGAGGGCGCAATGGGGGCCGGATCTTCGGCGACCTTGAAGAGCTCGGCATCCAGCTGGTTCTGCTGGTTCTGCGAGCCACGGCTCATCTCATCGGTCGCGAAGTACGCGAATCCAAGCAGCACGAGCGCTGAGGCAAGGATTGCCGTGAGGCGGACGAAGGAGCCCATCGGGGCTACTATCGGCCGCCCTTTACGCAACCTGACACCGATCGTGCGGATCTACACACATGGCTGACGGCGTCCGCGAGCGGCTCATCGCGGAGCTGCGCCAGCACGCGCTCATAATCGGTGAAGTCACGCTGACGAGCGGCCAGACGGCGCAGTACTACGTCGACGCGAAGCGAGCCATCCTGCTGCCCGACGGCTTCCGCGCGCTGGGGGAGCTGGTCGCGGCCGAGGCGGAGCGCGTGGACGCCACGGCCGTGGGCGGCCTCACGATGGGCGCGGACCCGGTCGCGTGCGCCGCGCTCGCGGCGGGGGCGCCGGTGAAGGCGTTCTTCGTTCGCAAGGAGAAGAAGCAGCACGGCCTCCAGCGCTGGATCGAGGGGCCGGAGCTCCATGACGGCGAGCGCTGCCTCGTAGTCGAGGACGTCGTTACCACCGGCGGCTCGACCGTCACGGCGATCGAGCGGATCCGCGAGGAGGGCTTCGAGATCGCAGGGGTCGTGAGCGTGCTCGACAGGCTCGCCGGCGGCGGCGAGGCGATCGCCGCCGCCGCGGGGAACGGCGCGCCGTACACGCCGCTCGCCACGATCGACGACGTCTATCCGGACCGCCCCGACCGCTAGCGCGCCGCCGGCGAGCCACCCGTCGATGAGGCGCCGCACGGCTGGCTGCGCCGAGTAGCGCACAACGAAGCGGTTCGGGTGGTCGGCCGGCGGCCGAGGAAGTGCTTGCGGCGGAGCCGTTTCCGTACGAGACTCGGTCGGCACGGATGACGAGGTCGACGACCAGCTGGTCGTGAGCTACGCGGTTGCGAAGCTCTCGGAGGCTGACCAGGAGCTCGTTCGACCGAGATACTACGAGGACCTGACATGCGCAATGCTTGCCGAACGTTTCGGCTTGAGCGAAGCCACGTCGAAGGTCCGGCTACATGGCTGCGGCGCCGGCTGCGGCACTGAGGGGGAGAGAAGTTGAAACGAGAGACGGCCAGTGCAGTTGATTCCCGTCTGGCGAAGGCACTTGCGCACCCGCTTCGGGTGCAGCTCTTGGCGCAGTTGAACCAGGGCGTGGCGAGTCCGAACGAGCTCGCCAAGAAGCTCGGCGAGCCGCTCACGAACGTGAGCTACCACGTGCGGATGCTCCACGACCTCGGATGCATCGAGCTCGTGGAGACCGAGCCGCGCCGCGGCGCGCTCGAGCACTACTACCGCGCGATCATGCGGCCCTTCTTCGGCGACCGCGACTGGAAGCGGCTCCCGAAGAACGCGCGGAACTCGATATCCGACGCGGTGCTTCAGCTCGTCTGGGACGACGCGGCTTCGGCAATCAAGGACGGCAGCTTCGATGACCGCGACGACCGGCACCTGAGCCGCACGGTGCTCGCGCTGGACGACCAGGGCTGGGACGAGCTCCAGGACCTGCTGGCCGCGACGCTCGACCGCGCGATGGAGATCCAGGTGGAGAGCGCCTCGCGCGCGTCGAGGGACAACGGCGACACGTTCTGCGCAAACCTCGTGATGTTCACGCACCCGACGCCGAG
>DASQTS010000145.1:0-2900 GCA_035641775.1 Thermoleophilaceae bacterium | reverse complement strand
GCGCCGGTGGTCGGCGAGGACCTCAGCGGCGTCTACACCGTCTTGGCGTTCGAGGGCGACTCCGAAGCGGTCGAGGTCGAGGAGCGCCGGACGCTCCAGATCGCGGCCGACGTGGGCGGCGAGCTCCTCGACCCAGCGCTGGGGCAGCGCTGGTGGGACCGGCGCTACGACTTCTACCACCCTCCGCACCAGCCGGAGCTGCCGGCGATCTGGGGCACGCTGGACGTCGTCGCGACCTACGCCCGCATCGAAGCGGTCTACGAGGCGCTGCACAAGGCGGTGCGCGAGCCCTATGCCGACATCGGGCTCGAGCTGCGGATGCACTTCTCGCACTGGTACCCGTGGGGCACGATGATCTACGGCCGATTCGTGGTCCCGGACGGCGGACCTGACGCGCTCGAGCTGCACGACCGCATCTGGGAGGACGGCATGACGGCGGCGCTGGATGCGGGTGGCGTGATGAACGACCACCACGGCGTGGGCTTGAAGCTCGGGCCGTACATGCTCCGCCAGCACGGCGGAGCGCTCGATGCGATGAGGCAGATCAAGGCCGCGCTTGACCCCAACAACATCATGAACCCCGGAAAGATGGGCCTCTAGGGCCTGGGAGGAGAGGAGCGAATGGCGCTCAAGGTGGCCATGCACAACTGGATGCGCGCCGAGCCGATCGAGACCACGATCCAGCGGCTCGGTCGCAGCGGATATGACGGCATCGAGATCTCGGGCGAGCCGGCGACATACGACAGCGAGGAGGTCAAGAGGCTGCTCGACGGGAACGGCCTCTCCTGCTGGGGCTCCGTAACGCTCATGACGGGCGGCCGCGACATGGTGCACGAGGATCACTACGTCCGCCTCGCGAGCGTCCAGTACGTGAAGGACTGCCTCTCATTCGTCGCCTCCCTCGGCGGGGACATCCTCACGGTCGTCCCCTCGACCGTCGGCAAGGTCACTCCGATGGCCTCACCGGAGGAGGAGTGGAGCTGGTGCGTGCAGGGGCTGAAGGAGTGCCAGGCGCACGCGGAGGAGGTCGGCGTCCGCATCGCCGTCGAACCGCTCAATCGCTTCGAGACGTACTTCATCAACCGCGCCGACCAGGCGGTCGCGATGGCGAAGGAGGTCGGCGGCAACTGTGGCGTCGCGCTCGACATCTTCCACATGAACATCGAGGAGGCGGATTGGCGCCAGGCGATCCGGGAGACCGGCGACTACCTCGCGGACTTCCACGTGGCTGAGAACAACCGCATGCCCCCGGGAGAGGGCGCCATCGACTGGGAGGGACTCGTGCAGGAGCTCACCGGCATCGGCTACGACGGCTACCTGACCGTCGAGTTCGTCGTCCCGGTGGACCGCACGCCGCTCTCCCAGCGGACGGAGATAGCCGACGCCTCCGAGTCGGGCGCCAGCCAGGGGATGGAGCAGTTCCTCCGCGATCACGGCACCGGCGCGCTGCCAGAGCATTACTACGACCAGTACGTCCAGGACTCGATCGACCGCCTGCGGAAGGCGCTCGACGCCGTCCAGACGCCGGCCGGCTGAGGCCGGTGAACCGGACGCCGGGCATCGCGCTCGTCGGCACCCTCGACACGAAGGGCGCCGAGATCGCCTACGTCCGCGATCTCCTCGTGGAGCTCGGGACGCAGCCGGTGGTGGTGGACTCGGGCATCCTCGGGGAGCCGGGATGCCCAGCGGACATCACCCGGGAGGAGGTCGCCCGCGCGGGCGGCCACGACCTCGGCGACGTGCGTAGCGCGGGCTCCCGTGGAGCCGCCGTCGAGCTGATGTTGGAGGGTGTGCGCGCCGTCTGCCTGCGTCTGTACTCGGACGGCAGGGTCGATGGGGTCCTCTGCCTCGGGGGTGCCGAGGGCGCGCTCATGGGCGCTGCGGCGATGCACGCCCTCCCCGTCGGCGTCCCGAAGCTGATCGTCTCGCCGAGCGCCTCGGGCCGGCGCTCGTTCGCGCCCTTCGTCGGGGAGGCGGACGTGACCGTGATGCACGCGGTGATCGACATCCTCGGGCTGAACGAGATCGCCCGCGCGATCTTCGACAACGCCGCCGCCGCGATCGCCGGGATGGTCAGGGACGCCGGCCGACCCGTGGCGGGGCTGGGTGAGCAAAGCGTCGGCATCACGATGCTGGGACAGACGACGCCCGGCGTGATGCGCGTCCGCGAGGTCCTCCTCGAGGCCGGGCAGGAGCCAGTCATCTTCCACGCCAACGGGGTCGGCGGGCCGGCGATGGAGCACCTCATCGAAGCCGGCGCGCTCGGCGGCGTCATCGACTACACCCTGTCGGAGTTGGCCAACTCCCTGCTCGACGGCATCCACGCGACTGGCCCGGACCGCTTGCGGGTCGCGGGGCGGTGCGGGATCCCCCAGGTCGTCGTTCCGGGCTGCGTCGACTTCTTCAACCAGGGAGCGCGTGAGCTCCTGCCTGAGCGCTACCGCGACCGCAAGACGTACTTCCACAATCCGGTCGCGACGCTCGTTCGCCTCTCGGTTGACGAGGAGCGCGAGCTTGGCTGCGTCGTGGCCGAGCGCCTGAACGAGGCGCGCGGGCCCGTCCGCGTCGTCGTTCCCATGTCGGGTTTCTCGCTCGCGGACGCCGAGGGGGGTGACCTCTGGGACCCCGCGGCCGACGCAGCGTTCGTCGACTCCCTCCGCGACTCCCTTCGCCCGGACATTCCCTTCGAGCAGGTCGACGCACACGTGGACGACGCAGATTTCGCCGAGCTTGTCGCAGACCGATACCTGACACTTCTCGAGGAGCCCGCCCATGCCGGATGAGACCCGTCCTTTCTCGAACTGCCTGCTCGACCTCGCGCCCCCCGACATCGCGTGGTTCCAGGAGCGCTCGGACATCGTTCTCGTGCCGATCGGCTCCTGTGAGCAGCACGGTGCGCA
>DASQTS010000144.1:0-7240 GCA_035641775.1 Thermoleophilaceae bacterium | reverse complement strand
CCCCCGCGATGCCGGGCTTCAGGCTCGGGTGCTCTTGACGATCTTCCTGCTCGGCCTGCTGTACGTCGCGCTGTTCGTGGTCATCGTGCAGGCGGGCGCGGGGCTCGCGACCACGGTCGTCATCCTCGGGCTGTTCTCGCTAGTGCAGCTGTTCTTCTCGGACAAGCTCGCGCTCGCATCCATGGGCGCGAAAGAGGTCACGCCCCAGCAGGCGCCCGGGCTCCACGCGATGATCGAGAAGCTGTGCATCCAGGCCGACCTCCCGAAGCCGAAGATCGCGGTCGCCGACACCGACGTGCCCAACGCGTTCGCGATAGGCCGGAGCCGCAAGAGCGCGACGGTGTGCGCCACCACCGGCATCATGCGCCGCCTCTCGCCGAGCGAGCTCGAGGGCGTGATGGCCCATGAGCTGGCGCACGTGAAGCACCGCGACGTGCTGGTAATGACCATCGCGTCGTTCTTCGCGAGCATCGCCGCGATCATCACGCAGTTCGGCTTCTTCTTCGGCGGCGGGCACGGCGACGACGACAACCCGAGCTTCGCGATCGTGCTGCTCGTCTCGTTCGTGGTCTACATCCTCTCGTTCTTCCTGATGATGGCCCTGTCGCGCTACCGCGAGTTCGCCGCGGACCGCGGCGCCGCGATCGTCACCGGCCGTCCGAGCGCGCTCTCCGCCGCGCTGGTGAAGATCTCGAGCGCGGTCGAGCAGCTGCCCTCGCACGACCTCCGCGAGGCGGAGCGGCTCGAGCGGATGAACGCCTTCTTCATCGTGCCGGTACGCGTCAAGAGCGTGGTCCAGGCGCTGTTCTCGACGCACCCGCCGATGGAGAAGCGGATCGAGCGCCTGCAGCAGCTGGAGTCGCAGCTCCAGGGCACGGCCGCCTAGCGGCGTGGGCTTCTTCGACGCGCTTCTGGGCGGCTCGAAGGGGAAGCTGAAGGCCGCCGCGCCGGACCGTCTGTTCGCGATGACCACCGCGAACATCACGCTCGAGACCGGGCTCGGCCTGAAGCACCGGGAGTGCGCGGGCGTGGTCTTCCAGCCGATCGGCACCGCCGACTTCAAGCAGATCGTGGCCGAGACGGAGGAGCTGCTGGCGGGCACCGCCGAGGAAACCGGGACCAAGGTGGAGTCGAAGGACGACGAGTACGGCTACCGCTGGCTGATCCTGCGCGACCCGGACTTCGACGACCTCGTGGTCGCGATGAACACCGTGTCCGTGCAGCTCCAGGGCGCCGGCTACGGCGACCGCCTGCTGGCCGCAGTGTTCGGCTTCTCGGAAAGCGGCAAGCCGATCTACTTCATCTACAACTTCAAGCGCGGCGCCTACTACCCGTTCGTGCCGGCGCCCGGGACCCAGGCCCGCAGCACGGAGCGCGAGCTGCAGATCAAGTCGCAGCTGGGGGCCGAGCTGCCGTGGGAAGAGGACATGGCCCGCTGGTTCCCGCTCTGGGACATCCCGCTTTAGGAACCTACGCGAGCAGCGCGCACGCGAGCTGCTCCGCCACCCAGCGCTCGTAGCGCGCGGAACTCCAGCCCCGGTCGCGGACGAGCGCTAGATAGGTCCGCTCGCTCGCAAGCGTCCAGATGACGTCCGCCGCGGCCCGGGCGCTCACGCCGCGCCGGAGCTGCCCCGCGGCGTGCAGGCTGCGGGCGAGGCGGCGCTGGGTCTCATAGCGACGCTGGTCGTGCTCGGCGAGCATCCCGGCGGCCTCACCGTCCACGCCGGCCGCCGCCTCGAGCTGGGCGAACATGGCCGCTTCGCGGTCGCAGACCCCTCGGTGGATCGCGGCGAAGCGCCCAAGCTTCTCGCGCGGGTCGACCTGGGCCTCCATCTCGTGCCAGTCGTCGCGCGATGCCAGCGGTCTCGGCTCGTCGTCGCCCCTGACGGTCGCATCGATCACCGCCCGCAGGATGTTCGCCTTGCTCCGAAGGGTCGCGTAGACGGTGGGAACCGCCACGCCCGCCTCCTCAGCGATGTCCGCGATCGACGTGTCCGCGTAACCCTCGGATACGAAGAGCCGCGCGGCCGCGTCGACGATCCTGCGCCGGGTCTCCATCGCCTGTTGTGTTCGATATACTGATCTATAACGAATATAGGAGAGTATAGTGAAGCTCACGAACGAAGAGCGGCTCAGATTCGGCGATGTCGAGATCCACCTGAAGGCAACGGCCGAGACGACGGATGGCGCGTTCACGATCTTCGAGGAACGAGATCCGGTCGATACACCGCTTCACGTGCACGAGAACGAGGACGAGCTCTTCCACATCCTCGAGGGCGAGCACGTCTTCGAGGTTGGCGACCGCGAGATCCATGCGGGGCCCGGTGACCTCGTGTTCGCACCGCGGCGGGTCCCGCACTCACAGCGACGGGTCGTGCCCCGCACGGGACTCCTGCTGGTCCTGACCTCGCCCGCGGGGCTCGAGGGATTCTTCCGCGAGCTCGCCGCAGCCGACAGCACGGGCCGGCTTGGGCCTGAGGCGTACGCGAGCGCGTCGGAGGCGCACGGCGTTTCCTGGCTCGACTAGATCTCGGCGGGCAGCGGGCGGTTGATCGTGCGCGCGGCGGCACAGGGACGCGCGGAGATCGCGATCACGATCGCCAGCAATACCACCAGGCCGAGCGAGGCGCGCAGGCTCGTGAACTCGGCCAGCCAGCCGATCATGATCGGGCCCGCCACGGAGCCGACGTACCCGATGGTCGCCACCCGGCCCACCAGGACTCCGGTCGCCCGTGGGTCCAGGTCGCCGGCGGCGCTGAACGCGATCGGCACGACCGGCGCGAGCCCCAAGCCGAGCAATGCGAAGCCGATGATCCCGGCCGCCGGCTCGTGGACGAGGAGCGCGACGCCGAGTCCCACGGCCGCCGTGAGCGATCCGCCGCGCACAAGCACGACGTTCCCCAGCTTCGTCCTCAGCGGGTCCGCGGCGAAGCGGGCGATCGCCATCGTCACGGCGAACGCCGCGAATGCGACCGCGCCCAGCGCGGGCGAGGAGTCGAGCTCCTGCGTGAGGTAGACCGCGCTCCAGTCCGATGCCGCGCCCTCTCCCACGAACGAGCAAAAGGCGATCACGCCGAGGAGCACGAGCGCCGGCGTCCAGGGGACGTGTATCCGCGGCTCCTCGGACCCGTCGGCGGCGCGTAGCCGGTCGGCCGGCAGCAGCCCCCGTAGGAACACGAGCGAGGCCACGGCCAGCACGGCGGCCACGACGGCGAAGTGCTCGAGCGGGCCCGCGTCGATAGCCGCGGCGATCGCGGCGACACCCGCGCCGATTCCGAGCCCCACGCTCCAGAGCCCGTGCAGCCCCGACAGGATCGGCCGACCGAGCCGCCGCTCCACCTCGATCCCCTGCGCGTTCATCGCCACGTCGAGCGCGCCGCTCGCGATGCCGAGCACGAGCAGCGCTGCGAACAGCGTGGTTCCGCTCTGCGCCAGCCCCGGCAGCAAGAGCGTGCCCGCCAGCAGCGGAAAGCCGGCCCTCATCATGGGCCGGCTTCCGAAACGGTCCACCGGTACGCCCGCCAGCCTGGTCCCGACCACCAGCCCGATGGCGAGGCCGACGAGCGCCGTGCCCAGCTCCCCGTCCGAGAGGTCGAGCGACTCCTTGATCGCCGGCAGCCGCGGGGCCCATGTCCCCGAGACCGTCGAATGGATCAGGAAGGACGCCGCAACGGCCCGGTACGCCCCTCGCCCGGCTCTCACCGGAGTCTCATCCCGCGGGTCCATTGTGGACGCATGAACCTAACGGCAGCAGCCCTCGCGATCGCCAACACCGTCACCGGCTTCAGCGATCCGCGCACGATTGACACGCCCGACCGGCGCGCCGTGCTGCACCGCTGCAGGTAGCTTGGAAGCGAGATGCGCCTGCTGATCGTCGAGGACGACGTGAAGATGGCGGCGCTCGTCCGCCGCGGCCTGGGCGAGGAGGGCGCGGTGGTGGACGTGGCGGCGAGCGGCGAGGACGCGCTCTGGATGGCCGCGTCGACGCCCTATGACGCGGTGGTCCTCGACGTGATGCTGCCGGGGATCGACGGCTTCGAGACCTGCCGGCGCCTGCGCGCCGACGGCGTCTGGACGCCGGTGCTGCTGCTCACGGCCCGCGACGCGGTCGAGGACCGGGTCGCCGGCCTGGACGGCGGCGCCGACGACTACCTCACGAAGCCGTTCTCTTTCGCGGAGCTGTCGGCGCGCCTGCGAGCGCTGGTGCGGCGCGGGCAGAAGGAGCGGCCCGCGGTGCTTGAGGTAAGGGAGCTGCGCCTGGACCCGGCGACGATGCAGGCGTGGCGCGGCGACCGGCGGATCGACCTGTCCACGAAGGAGTTCGCGCTGCTCGAGGCCTTCATGCGACGGCCCGGTGAGGTGATGAGCCGACTCGACCTCCTCGAGCACGCCTGGGACATCGGCTACGAGAACCGCTCGAACGTGGTGGACGTCTATGTGCGCTACCTGCGGCGGAAGGTCGGCAGGGACGCGATCGAGACCGTGCGTGGGGCGGGCTACAGGCTGCGGGCGCCATGAGCCGCTTGCCCGTGCGCATACGGCTGACGCTCGTCTTCACCGCGGTGATGGCGGTCGTGCTCGTCGCGATCGGAGGCTTGGTCTACCTCCGCTTCGATGCGGAGTTGGGGTCTGCGCTCGACCAGAGCCTGCGCACCCGCGCCGATGATCTCTCCTCCACTCGCTCGCTCGCGTCGGGGGACCGGCTCGTGGAGCCGGACGAGAGCCTCGCGCAGGTGCTCGGCGCGGACGGCTCGGTGCTCGCGTCGAGCGACGGGATCGGCTCGCGCCCGGTGCTCCGGCCGGACGAGCTGGAGCGCGCCCGCGAGGAGGCGCTTTTCGTGGACCGCGACGCCGTCGCCGGCTTCGACGAGCACGTGCGGCTGCTCGCGCGGCCCGCCGGTGACCGGATCGTGGTTGTGGGTGCCTCGCGCGAGGATCGCGAGGAGTCGCTCGCCTCGCTCCTCACGGTGCTGCTCACCGGCGGCCCGATCGCCCTGCTGCTCGCGGCGCTCGCCGGCTACGGCCTAGCGTCTGCGGCGTTGCGGCCGGTTGACGCGATGCGCGGCGAGGCCGCCGAGATCTCGCGGCTCGGGAGCGGCAGGCGGCTGCCCGTGCCGCCGGGCCGGGACGAGCTAGCCGAGCTCGGCGGGACGCTCAACGAGATGCTCGAGCGCCTCGAGCGCTCGGCCGAGCGCGAGCGCGGCTTCGTTGCGAGCGCGAGCCACGAGCTGCGGACGCCGCTGACCCTCCTGAAGGCCGAGCTGGAGCTGGCGCTGCGCGAGGGGCGCAGCGAGGAGGAGCTGCGGGCGGCGCTGGCGTCCGCCGCCGTCGAGAGCGACCGCCTTGTGCAGCTCGCCGAGGACCTGCTCGTGCTCGCCCGCGCTGACGAGGGGAAGCTGCCGGTGCGCCCCGAGCGGCTCGACATCGGGGAGTTGCTCCGCGGCAGCGCCCGGCGCTTCGAGGCGCGGGCTGCCGAAGAGCACCGCGAGCTGGTGGTGAGGCCGTCGAGCGCGCTGTCGCTGGACGCCGACCGCCTGCGCGTGGAGCAGGCGCTCGCCAACCTCGTGGACAACGCGCTCCGCCACGGCGGGGGCCCCATCGAGCTCTCCGCCGAGCGCGACGGCGAGCGCGTCAGGCTGCACGTCCTCGACCGCGGGCCGGGCTTCGAAGCCTCGCTCGACGGGTCGGCGTTCGAGCGTTTCACGCGCGGCGACCGCGCCCGCGCGCGCGGCGGCACGGGACTCGGCCTCGCGATCGTCGAGGCGATCGCGCGCTCACACGCCGGGCGCGCCGGCACGGACCCGCGCGAGGGCGGAGGCGCCGACGTCTGGCTGGAGCTGCCGGCCGTTACTTCGGCGAGCCGCTCGGCTCGCCGCTGAGCGCGATATCGCCGGTGATGACGATCTCGCGCTCGATCCCGTCCACGGTCACCACGGCGCGCGCGCCGAGCGTCTCGTCGCCGCTCAGGGCACCCGCGTCGATCTGCTCGCGCACGGCGAGCTCGATCTCCCGCTGGGAGGTCACGCCGAGCTTTTTGAGGAAGCGCCGCACCGACAGGTTGAAGGCCTCTTCGTCCATCAGTCCGGGATCAGCCCGTCGCCGGTGAACTCGCCGCGCGCCTCCTCGAAGGAGATGTCGCGCGGGGGCAGGATCACGTCGGATTCCACGAGCTCGTCCTCGGAGACCGCGTTGCCGTCGCGCGAGACGATCTCGAGCATCTGGCTCCACAGCTCCTTGAAGCCGGTCTCGTCGCCCTGCTCGACCGCGGTCACGGCGCGGTTGTCGAGCTCGTTGAGCCGCTCCGCGTCCTCGTCCGGCAGCTTGAACTGGCCCTCGCCGGAGACCCGGACGATCACGCGTTCTCCTTCCCCCGGCCCTGCTCCAGCTCCGGCGAGTCGCCGCTTCCGGAGCCGAGCTCCGCCTTCATCTTCTGGAGCTCGTCGTCGACCTGCGCGCCGCTCGTGAGCTCGGAGAGCTGGCGGTCGATGTCGTCCTGACCGGAGCCGAGCTGGGTGATGTCGTCGAACGCGCCCGCGGCCTCGAGCTCCTCGACGGCCGACGCGCGGGCTCGCATCGTCTCGGTCTTGTCCTCGGCGCGCTGCATCGCGAGGCCGAGGTCGGCCATCTCCTCGCCGACGCCGTTTGCGGCCTCGGAGATCCGGACCTGCGCCTCGGCGGCGGAGTACTGCGCCTTGATGACTTCCTTCTTCGTCCTGAACTGCTCGATCTTCTGGCGCAGGCGCTGCTCGTTCGCTGTGAGCTGCTCCTGCTGGCGCTCCAGCTCCTGTACCTGCTGGTCGAGCGACTGGAGCTCCGTCTGCGCGAGCGTCTTGCGCTCGAGCGCCGTCCGGGCGAGGTCCTCGCGGCCCTGCGAGAGCGCCTGGCGCGCCTGCGTGTCGAGTTTCACGACCTGCTGCTCGAGCTTCGAGGACTGCATCTGAAGGCGCTTCTTCGACGTGACGACGTCGGCGATGCCCTTCTTCACGTTCTGAAGCAGCTCGGTCTGCTTCTGGTAGCCATAGTCCAGCGTCTCGCCCGGATCCTCGGTCTTGTCGAGCATCCTCGAGATCTTCGCCTTCACCACAGTGGACATACGCCCGGCGAGCCCTGGCATGCCGTGCCTCCTTCAACCTCGTGTTCAGTCGGGCCAAGAGTAGTCTCCGCGCCCCTGTGGAGCCCCGTCCCCCGTCAGCGTCGTCCTCAATCCTCAGCCGCTGGATGGGGATCGCCGACGCCAACA
>DASQTS010000143.1:0-2343 GCA_035641775.1 Thermoleophilaceae bacterium | reverse complement strand
TGATTGACAACGACAACGTCGACGACACGCTCGCGCAGCTGATGCAGCTCGTGCTCGATGCCGTCCAGGAGGCGCAATGAAGCTGTTCATCGACACAGGATCAGTGGCCGAGGTCGAGGAGATCGCGGCCTGGGGAGTGCTCTCGGGCGCAACCACGAACCCGACCTTGCTCGCCAAGGAGGACGGCGACCCGGGTGACAGCATCCGGCGGATCTGCGAGCTGGTTGACGGGCCGGTCTCGGCGGAGGTGGTCTCCGACGACGCCCGCTCGATGGTCGCCGAGGGCCGCGCGCTCGCGGGATTGGACGACCGCGTCGTCGTGAAGGTCCCCTTCTCGGAGGAGGGCCTGGCGGCCACCCGGGAGCTCGCGTCGGACGGGATCCCCGTCAACGAGACGCTCGTGTTCTCCGCCGCTCAGGCGCTGCTCACCGTCGAGGCGGGCGCGACCTACGTGTCGTGCTTCATGGGCCGGCTCGACGACATCTCGATCGACTCCGAGGCGGTGCTGGGCGAGATCGTCGAGGCGCTCGGGCCGAACCGCGACGCGCAGGTGCTCGCCGCGTCGATGCGGCACCCGATGCACGTGGTGATCGCTGCGAAGCTCGGCTGCGAGGTCGCGACGATCCCAGCGAAGGTCCTGAAGGCCATGCTCGCGCACCCGCTCACCGAGTCGGGCGTCGCGCGCTTCGCCGACGACTGGAAGAGCCGGCCGGAGTTCGGCGAGTGGCTGCGCGGCCTCGTGGAGGAGAGCACCGCGGCTCAGCGGTAGCGGGAGCCGCCGGGGCCGACCGCTAGGGTTCGGCGCCGCTATGTCGGTGCTGAACAGGAAGGAGCTGGCGGAGAGCCCGCTGGCCGACCTCCACCAGATTGCCTCCGAGCTGGGGGTCGAGAGCTACCGCTCGATGCGGAAGGACGACCTGATCGGCGCGATCCTAGCGGCCACCGGGGCGGCGGACGAGGGTCCGCCGCCTGCGGAAGAGGCTGAGGTCGCGGCCGAGGAGGAAGAGCAGGACACGTCCGAGGGGACCTCCGAGGACACGTCCGAGGGCACGTCGGAAGACACTTCCGAGGGAACGTCCGAGGACGAGCCCGACGAGGTGCCCGCGGAGGAGGCGCTGGAGCGGCCCGCCCGGCGGGGTCGTCGCGGAGGACGAGGGCGGAAGCCTTCCTCCGACGTCGTGGAGGAGTTGCCCGAGGTCGTGGAGGACGAGATCTCCGACGAGCAGATCTCGACCGGCGTGCTCGACATCCTGGCCAACGGCAGCGGCTTCGTGCGTGTGGACCCGGCGGGCCAGTCGCGCGAGGACGTGTACGTCTCGCCCGCACAGATCCGCCGCTGCGAGATGCGCGCCGGCGACGAGGTGAGCGGCCCGGCGCGGGCGCCGCGTCGTAACGAGCGCCATCCCTCCCTGGTGCGTATCGAGACCGTGAACGGGGCCCCGGCCGAGCCGGTCGAGGAGCGGCCCTGGTTCGGGGACCTCACCCCGGTGTTCCCGTCGCAGAAGCTGAAGGCCCCGAAGTCGCTGAAGGACGCGCCGATAGGGCGCGGGTCACGCGTGGCGATCGCGGGTCCTCCGGGGGCGGGAGCAACTTCCCTGCTGCGCGAGCTGGCCGGCGAGCTGTCAGGCGACTCAGAGCTCGGCGTGCAGGTCGTGCTCGCGGGCGTGCGGCCCGAGGAGGTCACGGAATGGAACCGGGGCGACGGCCTCCAGGTCGCCGGCGGAAGCTTCGACCGCTCGCCCGACGCACAGGCGCAGGCAGCCGAGCTCGCCGTGGAGCGCGCGAAGCGGCGCGTGGAGCGCGGCGGCCACGCGGTCGTGCTGATCGACTCGCTCGAGGCGCTGCCGGCGGGGGCGCGACGCCGGATCTTCGGCGCCGGCCGCGCGACCGAGGAGGGCGGAACCCTTACCGTGATCGCGACCGTGGGCGGCGAGCCGGAGCCGCTGCGCTGGGCCACGACGCGCGTGGTCCTGGAGCCGGGCGGGAAGGTCTCGTCCGACAGCGGCACGGTCCGCGCGGACGCGCTGTCCTAACGCGGTCTGCTCAGCGGCGGTACGCCACCCGGCGCCACGACGGCTCGGGCGAGAGCTCGATGAGCTCGAAGTTGCGGTCCGGCTGGGCGTAGCCGAACGAGCTGCTGGTGTCGTCGAAGATGACCTCGAGCTCGCCCTCCATGACGCGCTGATCGAGCCAGGCGCCGCGGAAGACCAGGCGGCGGATCCAGTGGACGAGCGAGCGCTCGGAGGGGCCGTTGAGGTCGCCCCAGCACTCGTTGATGTGCTCGCCCAGGTCGGAGTGGGGCTCGGTGACCTCGCCGTTGACGGCGAGGTTCACGAGGTCCTC
>DASQTS010000142.1:0-4046 GCA_035641775.1 Thermoleophilaceae bacterium | reverse complement strand
GGACCTCACGAAGGAGGACCTCGAGAGCGCGGAGAAGATCGGCTTCCCGATCGTCCTCGTGATCCTGCTCGCCGTCTTCGGGTCGCTCGCGGCGGCGGCGCTCCCGCTGGCCCTCGGCTTCGCCAGCGTGATGATCACCGGGGCGGTCATCTACTTCCTCTCGCAGCTCACGCCCATGTCGGTCTTCGTGACCAACATCGCGTCGATGATCGGGATCGGCGTGGCGGTGGACTACTCGCTGTTCGTGCTCGCACGTTACCGCGAGGAGATCCGCCGCGGCGCGGAGCGCGAGGAGGCGCGCCGGCTCGCGCTGCGCACGTCGGGGCTGGCGGTGACCTTCTCCGGCATCACTGTAATCCTCTCGCTCGCGGGCCTATGGCTCGTGAACTCCACGACGATCCGCTCGATGGCGATGGGGGCGATCATCGTCGTGGCGATCTCGATCCTCGCGGCCGTGACGCTGCTGCCCGTGCTGATGAGCGTGCTCGGCAGGCGGGCCTACGCGCGCGGGCGGCTCGGGGTGCTCGCGGGCGTCCTGTGGCGCCTGGTCCGGACCCGCCGCCGCCGCCCGGGCTCGACGCGCCGGGAGCGGCACGGATTCTGGGAGCGCTGGACCGCGGCCGTCACGCGGCGTCCGTGGGTCTCCGTCATCGCCGCGGCCGCCGTGCTGCTCGCGCTCGCCGTTCCGGCACTGTCGCTCGAGTTCGGCAACGGCGCGCTCCGCCAGTTCCCCGAGGGGCACGAGACGCGCGTGGGCGCCGAGCTGGCTGCCCAGCGCACGGGGCCGGGCGCCAGCGGGCCGACGCAGGTGACCGCCGAGCTTCGCAGCGGGCGGGCGACCGACGGTGCGAACCGCGCCGCGCTCAGCTCGTACGTGCGTGACCTGCGGCGCGACCCCGGCGTCCTCCGGGTGGCGCCGCCGCAGCCCTCGCTTGACGGCCGCGCCGCGCTCATCACCGTGATTCCGCGCCACGATCCGGAGAGCCCCCAGGCGAGGGAGCTGATGGAGCGCATGCGCGACGACGCCGGCCCGCTCGGGGGTGCGGCGTCGATCCAGGTCGGCGGCGCGACGGCCTTCAACCAGGACTTCATCGACCTCATCTCCGGGTCGCTGTGGAAGATCCTGCTGTTCGTCCTCGTCTTCAGCTACCTCGTGCTGCTCCTGCTGCTGCGCTCGGTGCTGCTGCCGCTGAAAGCGGTGGTGATGAATCTGCTGTCGGTGGCGGCGGCGTACGGCGTGCTAGTGATGGTCTTCCAATACGGCTGGTTCGACGGGCTCCTGAGCTACGACTCGCTCGGCTACGTGAACGCGATGACGCTGCCGTTCCTCCTCGCGATCGTCTTCGGGCTGTCGATGGACTACGAGGTCTTCCTGCTGTCGCGGATTCGCGAGCGCTACGACGCCACGGGCGACTCGCGAGGCTCGGTGGCCCGGGGGCTGCGCGCGAGCGCGGGCACGATCTCGAGTGCCGCGCTGATCATGGTCGCGGTCTTCAGCGCGTTCGCCTTCACGGGCACGCCGTCGATCAAGGAGATCGGGGTGGGGATGTCGGTGGCGATCGCCCTCGACGCGACGCTGGTGCGTCTGATCCTGGTGCCTGCCACGATGGAGATCATGGGCCGCTGGAACTGGTGGCTGCCGAAGCGGATGGACTGCGTGCTGCCGCACGCGGGCTTCGAGTCAAGCCAGCCGGCTGTCGATCTCGGCCGCTAGCTCCGGCACCGGCACGCGCACCTGCTCGAGCGTGTCGCGGTCGCGGAGTGTGACGGTGTCGTCCTCCATCGTCTGGTGGTCGACGGTCACGCCCCACGGCGTCCCGATCTCGTCCTGGCGGCGGTAGCGCTTCCCGATCGAGCCGCCCGAGTCGTACTCCACCGGCCAGCGGCCGCGGAGCTCCTCGTAGATCGCGCGCGCCTTCTCGGGCTGGCCGTCCTTGTTCACGAGCGGGAGCACGGCCAGCTTGATCGGGGCCATCCTGGGCGCAAGGCGGAGCACGGTGCGCTGCTCGCCGCCGATGTCGTCCTCGTCGTAGGCGTCGCACAGCAGGGCGAGCACGGTGCGGCCGACGCCGGCGGCCGGCTCGATCACGTGGGGGACATAGCGCTCGCCGCTCGCCGTGTCCACGTACTCCAGTTTCTGGCCGGAGAACTCCGCGTGCTGCTTCAGGTCGAAGTCGCCACGGTTCGCGATGCCCTCTAGCTCTGACCACCCGATTGGGTACAGGTACTCGATGTCGCTCGTCGCGCTCGAGTAGTGCGACAGCTCCTCCTGGCCGTGGGGGCGCAGGCGGAGCGACTCGCGGTCGATACCGAGCGACATGTACCACTCCATCCGCTGCTCCATCCAGTGCTCGTACCAGTGGTCGGCCTCGGCCGGCGGGACGAAGAACTCCATCTCCATCTGCTCGAACTCGAGCGTCCGGAAGACGAAGTTGCCCGGCGTGATCTCGTTGCGGAAGGACTTGCCGATCTGGGCGATCCCGAAGGGCGGCTTCTTGCGGGCGAAGCCGAGCGTGGTCTTGAAGTCGAGGAAGATCCCCTGGGCCGTTTCGGGGCGGAGGTAGACGGTAGAGCCGGCGTCCTTCACGGGCCCGATCTGGGTCTCGAACATGAGGTTGAACTCGCGTGCCTCCGTCAGGTCGCAGTCCGCGTGGTCCCCCGGGAGCTTCGAGGGCGCCCGCCCGCAGCGGATTCCCTCGTGCTCGGCCTCGCCGTTGCGGACCTCCTGGAGGTGGTCCGCCCGGAAGCGCAGATTGCAGGTCCGGCACTCGATAAGCGGGTCGTTGAACCCGGCGAGGTGGCCCGATGCCTCCCAGGTCCGCGGGTGCTGGATGATCGCGGAGTCGAGCGCGACGATATCGTCGCGCTCCTGGGTCATCGCCCTCCACCAGGCACCCGTCACGTTGTTCTTCAGCAGGACGCCGTAGTGCCCGTAGTCGTACGTATTCGCGATCCCGCCGTAGATCTCGGAGGCCGGGAAGATCAGGCCGCGCCGCTTGCAGAGGGCGACGATCTTCTCCATGGTCACCGGGCCGGCCACGGCGGGCAGGCTATCTACGCCGCACTTTCCGCACCTTCAAGTGAACACAATGTGACTATTCGTTCAGTTATTGGGTACCTTCGCCGCGATGGTCGGAACGGCCCTGAGGCCCCTCTCTCACCTCACCGCCTGGCTCGTCTGGCACGCAATGCGCGTGTCGCTCGTGGACGACCTCGACTCGCCAAGGCCGCCGAAGAACGCCTGAAGACACCGCTGTGGCGCTCTTAGACTAAGAGTGCACCTGCGGCTAGAAGTCCCTGCAAACGCGCGGGTTTGCAGGCTTGTTGGCACCGGCCTGCGTGGGGCGAACATCGCCCCCCGCTTCCCGACTGAGTAGTCGCGCGCGCGAGCCCAAGCGGCTGCCCTCGCTGATGCGGCTCAGGCAGCTCGTGGCCGAGGAGCTCCCGACGGGCTGCCGCTGCCCCGGCGAGGCGCCGCACGACCTCGACCTTCTCCTGCGACATCGCCTACTCCCGCAGCCCGACGGCTTCGAGGGCCTCGCCGTGGGGCTGGTACATCGTTGTCCTGGTCACCATGCCGTCGCGCAGTTCCCAGACAAGTGCAACGTCCGGGACTCTGTCAATTTCGAGCCCGCTCGCTCGACCTCTAGCAGTCACGTGGTGCCGCACGACGATCTCGCCGCCAGGCGCGACAGCAAAGTCGACCGGCGAGAGCTGGAAGCTTTCGAACGCCTCCGCGATGGCGCCTACGTAGCGAGCCCATGCGTCTCGGCCGCGGTAGATGCCTTCTAGGGGTCCGATCGACCGCGAAAAGTCGAGGACGGCGTCGAGCGCGGTGATTTCGGACAGCGCGTCCCGGTCGCCCTCGTTGACGGCCGCGTAGGCCAACCGCACGATCTCGATGTTCTCCTGCGACATCGCCCGCCCAGTATCCCGCTGGGACGCGGAATGCCACAAGCGGACGTGCGCGCCGCCGCAGACCGCCGGCCTGGGCTTCGAGTGCTAGCGATGCTCAGCGACCGAGACGGCCCCACCCGGGTCCACGC
>DASQTS010000141.1:0-5433 GCA_035641775.1 Thermoleophilaceae bacterium | reverse complement strand
ACGGCGTAGATGTCCCGGACCTTCCCGCTGGAGAGATGAGTCAGAGCGGGCGCTTCACTCACTGGCGCGACGTTACCAGTGGAGGCCGACTGCTCCGCGTGACCCTCGTCCGCTGGGTGGCGACGACGCTCGCAACTACCGCGATCGATGCGACGATCGTGGCCGTGCTGATGTGCTCGCTGAGCAGCAGGGCCGACCACGCCAGCGTGAGCAGCGGCTGGACGAGCTGGATCTGGCCGATCTTGGCGACGCCGCCTCTGGCAAGGCCCGCGTACCAGGGGAAGAAGCCGAACAGCGCGCTGATCGCCGCCACGTAGGCGAAGCCGAGCCAGGCGTCGCCGCTCGCGTTCAGGTCTGAGCTGGCCGCGGCAACGGTGCCGATCGGGATCGTGAGCGGTGCCGCGAGCACGAGCGCCCAGCAGATCACGCGCCAGCCGCTCATCTCCCGTGCGAGCGTGCCGCCCTCCGCGTAGCCGATCGCGGCAAGGGCGACGGCGGCGAGGATCTGAAAGTCGCCGGTCGAGAAGGACCCGGCGCCCTGGGTCCCGGCGAAGACCAGCACGGCCACGAGACCTGCGGCGGTCGCGAGCCAGAACCCGCGCGACGGGTGCTCGCCGGCACGGAGCACCGCCGCCACCGCGGTCGCCGCCGGCAGCAGCCCGACGATCACAGCGCTGTGGGCGGAGGTCAGGTCCTGCAGCGCGAGCGCGCTGAACAGCGGCCAGCCGAGCGTGACGCCGAGAACCACGAGCGCGAGCCGCGCGATCTGCCTGCGCGTCGGCCACGGAGAGCGCGTGAACAGCAGGATCAGCGCGGCCGGCAGCACCGCCACCGCCTCGCGCCCGATTCCGACGAACGTCGGGTCGAGCTCCTCGACCGCCACCCGCGTCGCGGGCAGCGTGAACGAGAAGGCGAGCACGCCCAGGAACCCGAGGAAGGCGGGCATCCGCTCACGCTAGTCAAGGGGCCGCCCTGACGCGGCCCGTGGCTACCGGGCCGCGGCGAAGTAGCGCTGGCCCGCCCGGAGCGTGATCGTCTCGCCGGTGACGAAGTCGCGCACGACGACGACGCCCTCGACGACCACGGTCAGAGTCCCGGCGCACGAGTCGACCGTCAGCCACTTTGTGCCGCGTACCGAACCCGACGAGTAGGACCCGGACGTGCGATAGGAACCGCTGGTTCTCCCCCAGAGCCGGCGGCGGCGCAGGTGCGTGGCGGCTTGGGCGGAGCCGCCAGCCGCCGCGTGGCCACGGCAGCCCCCCAGGCCACCGCGGAGCACGAGCTCCGTCAGCCCACGGCGCCTCGGGTGCTGCAGCACCCGGAAGACGCCCGCTCTGAAGCGCCCGGCCTGGCGCCGCTTCCCGCCGCGCGAGGACACCAGCCGCACGCGGCCGCGGCGGCTGTCGACGACGGTCCCGACCGGCAGCGGAGCCTTACCGCGCAGGCGGGCGACGCGTCCGTTGCGACCGCGGCCCGGGTAGCGAACGATCACCTGGCCGGAGAGCTGCGCCAGGTTCACGCTCTCGCCGAGCACGGGCGGTGGCGGCGCAGACACGGTCGTGCCACCGAAGGAGACGTTGTCCACGAGGATCTGGAACCCGCCGAGATAGAGCCAGCCGCTGTCGTTGATGACCTCGACGACGGAGACCTGCGCGCCCGCGTGGCACGCGACGACCTGCTCGTAGGTCTGGCTCGTGCGGGCGCCGCAGGTGCCGCCGCGGTTGTCCCAGTTCGGGCCGGCGCCGTCGACGTGCGTCCAGGTGCCCGCCTGGAAGCTGAGCGGGCGTAGCTCGCCCCTTCCGCCGTCGCTGAACCGGACGACGAGGCGGACCGACCCGCCGCTCCCACCGACCGTGAAGACCTTGAAGTCGAAGCTCGGGGGAGTCGCCGGCGGAACGCCGGTCACCCCCGTGAAGATTGCGCGCGCCGCGTCGGAGAAGTCGTCGGCCGCCGTGCCGTTCACGAATAGCCCGATTGACTCTTGCTCGCTCGACCCCGGCGGCGCGTTCGGCTCCTCGATCCAGCCGGCGTTCGCGTCGCCCTGCGTGGCGAAGCTGCCGAAGGTGAGTTGAGCACTTGCCGGTGACGCGAGAGCCAGCGAAACGGCGGCTGTCAGGGCGATCGAGGCGGCGAAGACGAGGAGGTGCCGTCGGGAGAGGGCGAGGCCAGCAAGCATGCGATCCATCCGTGGGTCTGGGGCGGGGCGGGCAGCGGGTCATCCGACCCGGACTGTTGAGCCTAAGTGCAATCGGCAGCTTTCGCCACCTTCTAGACGGCGGCCCAGATCACGACCTGGGCGCTCCGCCCGCGGATGTCGACGCTGTCCACGTGCTCGAGCCGGCCGTTCTCGCGCGTGAGCAACTCGCGCGTCGAGTCGGCGAGGTAGATCGAGTGCGGCGTGCCCTTCGTCATTCCCTCGATGCGTGAGGCCGTGTTGGTGGTGTCGCCGATCACCGTGTACTCCAGCCGGCGCTCGGAGCCCACGTTGCCGGCCATCACCGGGCCGCTGTTGAGGCCGATCCCCATGCGGAAGCGCTCGCTCTCGCCCTGCTCGGCCATCCACTCGTTGAACTGCTCCAGCGCGGGCCCGGCCATCTCGCGGGCGGCTGCCAGGGCGCGGTCGGCGTGGTCGTCCATCTCTATCGGCGCCCCGAAGACCGCCATGATCCCGTCGCCCATGAATGTGACCAACGTCCCGCCGTGGCCGAGAATCACGTCCGTCATCTGCGTGAGGTAGCGGTTGAGGACGTCAATCACGACCTCCGGGGAACGTGCCTCCGAGTACGTCGTGAACCCGCGCACGTCGCTGAAGAGGACGGTGACTACCTGCCGCTTCCCACCGAGGCGAAGGTCCTCGTCGACGTTCTTGAGCACTTCCGCCACCACGGGCTCGGGCACGAAACGCGAGAACACGTCGCGTACCCGTTCCCGCTCGAAGGCGTCGAGGACGAGCGCGATGGCCAGTGCGCCGACAACGCCGAGCAGCAGGGACGCGAGCGGATACAAAAACGAGACGATCAGGCCGTTGTTGAACGCGAGCTGGACGGCCACCGCGAAGACGACCGCGGTGAGCACGCCGTAGATCGCCGCCCGCAGCGGACCGAGCGCGAAGGCGGTGACCGGTCCCACGAGCCCGAGCAGCACGATCAAGCCGATGTTCAGGGCGCCGGGCGCCTCCTCCAGGGGGAAATCGCCGAGCACCGAGGCGATCGCGTTGGCCTGAACCTCGGGGCCCGACATCTGAGCTCCCTCGCCGACGGAGGTGGCGTGGGTGTCCTGAAGCGATGGCGCGGTGGCGCCCACCACCGCGATCCTCCCGTCGAAGAGCCCGTCGGCGAAGTCGCCGGAGAGCAGGCGCGAGAACGGCAGGTAGTCGACGGTGCCCGGGTCGCCGGAGTAGTCGATCCATTCGGAGCCGCTGCGGCGGGGGATGCGCTCGCCGCGGAACTCCTCGCTCGCGGCGATGGAGAAGCTGACCAGGCCGTCGACCTCGTACTGCAGGCGTCTGATCACGCCATCCTCGTCGTTGACGAAATTGCTGTTGGCCGCGCGCGCGCCGATCTCGCGAAGCAGGTCATCACCGCCGAGGACGCCGGTTGCGCCACCCCGGCCGACCTCCGTCGTCGCAAGCACCACCCCGTCCGCACGCTCGACCGCGGAGATGAGTGCGTTGTCGTCCCTGACGGTCGTGGGCTCCGTGAACTGGACGTCGTAGGCGATCACCCTCGCACCGGCCGCGCTCAGGCGGTCCACGGCTCGGGCGTGAAGCGAGCGCCGGAAGGGCCAGCGCTCGCGCAGGTCGCCGAAGGTGATGTCGTCGATGCCCACGACGACGATGTCGCGCGGTGCGCCCTCGCTCCCGCGGATCTGAAAGCGCTGATCAACCGTGTCGAGCTCAGCGCCGTCGAAGACGCCGCCGGCGTAGGCGGCCACGACCACGCCGGTGAGCCCGATCGCCGCGGCCCCGAAGATGATGCGCCGCAGCCGTCGCAGAGAGCGCCGTCGCGGCGCGCCGTTGGAGTGCGAGTGGGCCATCAGTGTCAGTCTCGCTCAGCAGTCCGGAATTTGCACGTCCCCAACGTTGCCCGTAGGGTCGGGCCGCCATGCCGTGGGTCGAGATCTTCACCGTATTCGCCGTCTGCCACCTGACCGGGGACTTCGCGCTTCAGACGGAGTGGCAGGCGAAGAACAAGCACGGCGGGCTCGGCCCGAGTGCGGTCGCGCGACGAGCGCTCGGCACGCATGTGGCCACGTACACGCTTGCCTTCGTGCCGGCATTCATCTGGCTGTGGGAGCCCCTCGGCCCGGGCGTGTTCGCGGTCGCCGCGCTCATCGCCGGAACGCACTTCGTGCAGGACGACGGCCGCCTCATCGCCTCGTACCTGACACACGTGAAGGGAACGACCTCCGACGTCCATCCGCTCGTGGCGGTCGCGGTCGACCAGACGTTCCACGCGCTGCTCCTCTTCGGCCTCGCGGTGGCCTCCGGCTCATGAGCCTCCCTGCGCGACGTCCCCATGTTCGCCGGCGCGCCCGACACTAGCCCGCGGTCGAGCGCAGGTGACTGGCGTCGCGCGCGAAGATGGCGCCCTCGGTGTCCAGCAGCGGCAGCTTCTCGTCGAGCCATGTCGGCAGCCACCAGGCGCGGTCGCCGGCCAGCTTCATGACCGCGGGCAACAGCCCAAGCCGCACGATCGTCGCGTCGATCAGAACAGCGGTCGCGAGCCCGATCCCGAGCTGCTGGATCAGCGAGAAGCTCGACAGCGCGAACGCCACGAAGACGGCGACCATGATCGCCGCGGCGCCTGTGACGACCCGCGCGGTCTTGGAGATGCCGAACTCGATTGCGGAGATGTGCGACTGGGTCCGCACGTACTCCTCGCGCATGCGCGTCAGTAGGAAGACCTGGTAGTCGATCGACAGCGCGAAGGTGACGACGAATATCCCGGTCACCGTGACCACGTCGAGCTTGCCGGCGTCCCCCAGCGGCGGGTTGTCTCCGACGAAGAGGAGAGTGAGCACTCCAAATGCCGCCGCGACGGTCAGCATGTTCAGCGCAACGGCGATCGCGGGCAACACCAGCGAGCGCAGGATTGGAATCAGCGCCAGGTAGGTCACCAGGCAGATCGCAAGGATGAGAAGCGGCAGGCGCCCGTTGTTCACCCGAGCGAAGTCGGTCAGCTCGGGCGCGGTCCCGCCGACCGGCGCAGCGATGCCGGTGTCGCGCTGGAAGCTATGCGCGAGCTCCCGCACGTCGTCGACGATCCGGTCCTGACGCGGATCGTTGGTCGGGACATCGGGCACCACCAGGATGCGCGCCTCCCTGCCCCCGTTGGCGCTGTCTACGAGCCCGGCGATCGCCTCCCGCTGATCGGGGCGCGCGCCTTGCAGCCCCGCGACCATTAGGTAGCCCGAGCGGAAGAACCCGGGTGA
>DASQTS010000140.1:0-15825 GCA_035641775.1 Thermoleophilaceae bacterium | reverse complement strand
CGTCTTGTCGAAGGTCAGGTCGTGGTCGATGAACTGGCCGAGGTAGGTGTAGCCGGCCGGGATCTGCGACGAGCCGCCGCCCGGCACAGCCATGGCCGCGCCGAGCCTCTTGCGCGCGCCATCCCCGATCTGCTTGCCGATCCCCTTCGGGCCCATCCTCGAGAACAGGAAGGGCGGCGCGGCGCCTCCGACGCTCGATGCCGCCAGGACCATCGGCTCGTCGCCGTCCCGGCCTCCCACGCTCTCCGCAAGGAGTCCCTCACCAACGACGAAGTAGCTCTCAGAACCATGGGTCTGCATGGCCGCGACCCTCCCATCCCGTCAAGCTGGAGTCACCAGGGTTGGTGTTATTGCACCACTTTCGACTTCGAAGTGGGTCAGCCGCGTCCGGTGCCGTTCTCCGAGAAGCGCTCGAAGCGCGGCGCGGCGGAGGCCGGAACGCGCGCGCGGATCCGCACGCCCTCGGCCGTGTCCTCGCGCTCCAGCTCGCCCGCCAGGTCGTGTAGCTCGGACAGGCTTCCGCCCTCCTCGTACGGCACGAGCAGCTCCATCGGGCGGAGCGTCGCGAGAAAGCGCCCCTCGATCGCCTGGCTCAGATCGTCGAGGCCGTACCCAGTCGCGCCCGACACCTGCACGGCGTCGGGAAAGCGGAACGAGAGCTCGCGGCGCCGGTCCTCGTCGAGCAGGTCGACCTTGTTGAGCGCGAGCAGCCGCGGAGTCTCGCCGGCGCCGGTCTCGTCGAGCACGTCATCGACGGCGGCCATCATCGCGTGCATCTCCTCCTCCGGCACGGAAGCATCCACCACGTTCACGATGAGGTCGGCGCCGAGCGCCTCCTCGAGCGTCGCGGAGAACGCGTCCACGAGCTGGTGCGGGAGCTTGCGGATGAAGCCGACGGTGTCGGTCAGCAGGTACTGGCGGCCGGAGATCTCGAACGAGCGCGTGGTCGGGTCGAGCGTGTGGAAGAGCCGCTCCCGCACGCCCACTTCGGCGCCGGTCATCACATTCAGGAGCGTCGACTTGCCGGCATTCGTGTAGCCGGCGAGCGCGACCGTCGGCAGCCCGGCGCGCTCGCGCTCGCGGCGCATCGTCTCGCGCGTGGCCTTCGTCTCGCGCAGCCGCCGGCGCAGCGCGGAGATCCGGTTGCGCGCAAGGCGGCGGTCGGTCTCGATCTGCGACTCGCCCGGGCCCCTGGTGCCGATGCCACCGTCCATGCGGCCGGCGCCGAGGCGCTCCAGGTGGGTCCAGAGCCCGCGCATGCGCGCGAGGTTGTATTCGAGCTGCGCCAGCTCGACCTGGAGCTTGCCTTCGGCGGACCGCGCGTGGTCCGCGAAGATGTCGAGGATGATCGCCGTGCGGTCGATCACCGGCAGGCCCAGCTCCTCCTCGAGGTTCCGCTCCTGCCTCGGGAGCAGCTCGTCATCGACCGCAACGAGGTTCGCGTCCGCCTCCTTCACCGCCTGCTTCAGCTCGGCGAGCTTGCCGCGGCCGAAGTAGCGGTCGGGATCCGGGCGGTCGCGGCGCTGGACGAGCTCGCCCGTGACCGCCACGCCCGCCGTCCGGAGCAGCTCGCGAAGTTCCGACAGATCCGGCTCGCCGGGCGAGACGCCGATCGTCAGCGCGCGCTGGCGCGCCCGCCGTGTATCGCCGTTTTCCGACCTCTGCACTGTCTCGAGGATAGCTCCGCGGGCATCCCTGCCCGCGTCCTGATGGCAGCGGCGCCCTCCGGGCGCTGTAACGGGGATACGATGCTCGGCCGTGAGAGCTTTCGTGACCGGCGGGACGGGGTTCATCGGGTCGCGCGTGGTGCAGCGCCTGAGGGACCGGGGAGACGACGTGGTGGTGCTCGCGCGCCGACCCAAGAAGGCGACCGGGCTCGACGCGGAGATCGTCGAGGGCGACCTCGGCGACGCCGGCGCGATCCGGCGCGGGGTCGAAGGCTGCCAGGCGGTCTTCCACATCGCGGCGGACTACCGCGTGGGGATGGCGGCGTCGAAGCGCGAATCCATGCGCGACTCGAACGTGCGCGGCACCGAGCGCGTTCTCGACGCGGCGGCCGACGCGGGCGTCGATCGCATCGTCTACGTGTCGACGATCAACATCTTCGGCAACACGAACGGGCGGACCGTCGACGAGTCGTACGACCGGGACGAGGCGGACGGCTTTGTCTCGACCTACGACGAGACGAAATACCGCGCCCACAGGATCGCCGAGGAGCGCGCGGCGCAGGGTGCGCCGATCGTGATCGTGCAACCGGGCTCCGTCTACGGGCCCGGCGACCATGCGCTCGTTGGCCAGATGATCGAACAGGCGAGCACCGGCAAGATGCCGGCCAAGGCCTTCCCCGAGCTCGGCCTCAACATGGTCCACGTCGACGACGTCGCCGACGGGATCCTGCTCGCTCACGACAAGGGCCAAGTCGGCGAGTCCTACGTCCTGGGCGGCGAGATCACGACGCAGGGGAACCTGATCGACAAGGCGGCGGAGATCGGCGGGCAGAAGCCGCCGCGGATGAAGGTCCCCCCGCTCGTGCTGAAGGCGATGATCCCGGTGGGCCGCTTCGTGGGACCCCCGATGGGCCTGCCCCCGAACTTCCGCGAGATGATCTCGGCCGCGCACAACGTGACCTACTGGGCCAAGGACGACAAGGCGCGCCGCGAGCTCGGCTACGCACCGCGCGACCTCGACAGCGGGCTCAGGGAGACGATCCGGGCAGGGTGATCCGCTCGACCGGTGGCATCACGCCGCGGGTGGAGAACTCATCGGGCAGGCTGGTTCCGGGCAGGACGACGCCGTCCACGACCGACGCGTGGCCGACGGCAAAGCGGTGGGCGCATAGAGCGCACGCCAGGGCATCGATCTCCTCGATGCGCCGGTGCCAGAGGTCGCCGCCCTCGTCGGCGATCCGATCGCCGATGAGTTCCTCGATCCTGAGCTGGATCCCGTACGGATGGCGCTTCGCCGGCAGGCGCCTGCCCTGCAGCGCCCAGAAGACACGGTCCGGATCGGTCGCGAACAGGGGCGTCTCGCTGTAGGCCCCCTCAGGCACCTCCCCGTCCTCCTCCGGCTGGAAGAACGGCATCCCGGCGGCCTCGGCCACCGGCTCGGCGCCGGGGCCGATGCCCACGACGACGTCGCCGAGCGTCCGCAGCTCGTCCGCCACCCGCTCGGCCGACCCTGGCTCGTAGAAGAGCGCGCTGAGGCGGATCGGCGGCTCCGGGTCGCGCACCTCCTCGAGCAGCGCGAGCTGGACGTCGCGCTGCACCGTGATCACGCCGCAGTAGTGCACGCCTAGGCTCCGAGGCTCCCGCGGAGGCGCTCCACCGCCTGGGCGAGGCGCTCGTCCGGAATGGTGAGCGAGATCCGGAAGAACCCCTCGCCGCTCACGCCGTACGACCCGCCCGGCGAGACGACTACGCCCGACTCCTCGAGCACAAGCTCGCAGTAGGACGCGGACGTGTGCCCCTCCGGCACCGGCGCCCAGACGTAGATCGTGCCCTTCGGCGGGGTCACCTCCACGCCGATCTCGGCCAACGCGTCGCAGACGAGGTCGCGCCGGCGCTGGTAGATCTCCGTCATCCCGGACGGCGGGCCCGCGTCAAGCGCCGCGACCGTGGCGAGCTGCACCGCCTCGAACATCCCGGAGTCGATGTTCGTCTTCAGCTTCCAGTACGCGGCAACGGCGTCCGCGTTGCCGACGATCGCGGCCGTGCGCCAGCCGGTCATGTTCCAGCCCTTCGAGAGCGAGAACACCTCCACGCCCACGTCCTTCGCGCCGGGGGTCTCGAGGAAGCTCGGGGCCACATAGCCGTCGAAGGTGGTTTCGGTGTAGGAGGCGTCGTGCACCACCAGTACGTCGTGCTCGCGCGCGAACTCCACCGCGCGCTCGAAGAGCCCGTCCGGCACGATCGCCCCGGTCGGGTTGTTCGGGTAGTTCAGGTACATGAGCCGCGCGCGCCGCGCCACGTCACCGCCGATCGCGTCGAGGTCCGGCGCGAACCCTCGCTCTGGCACCAGCGGCATCAGCACGGTCTCGGCACCTGCGAGCAGCGGGCCACCCGTGTAGACGGGATAGCCCGGGTCCGCCGCGAGCGCAACGCTGTCCGGGTCGAGGAAGGCGAGGTTCAGGTTGAACACGCACTCCTTTGCCCCGAGCGCGGGAATGATCTCGGTCTCGGGGTCGAGGGTGACCCCGAAGCGCCGCTCGTAGAAGCGCGCGTACGCCTCGCGGAGCTCGGGGCGGCCGCGGTTCGACGGGTACTGGTGCGTGCCCGCGTCGGCGGCAGCGCTCGTGAGGGCGTCCACCACCGGGCTCGGCGTCGGCTTGTCGGGGTCGCCGATCCCGAGGCTGATCACGTCGACTCCGGTCGCCTTCTTCTCGCGGATCTTCCGCTCGAGCTCGGCGAACAGGTACGGCGGTAGGCGGTCCAGTCGGCTACTCGGTTGCATTCAGCTCCCTCAGGAAGTCGTCACTCAGCGTGCCGGCGTACACGGACCGCGCCCACCCGGTCAGGTCCACTTGAAGGTCCTCGCCCACGTCCACGACGAGCTCGCCGCCGTCGAGCACGACCGTCACGGGGCTGTCCACGCCGCGCAGCGCGGCGGCGACGGCGGCACCCGTCGCGCCCGTGCCCGACGCCAGCGTCTCCCCCACCCCACGCTCGAAGATGCGCGCGCGTATGCGGTCGTCGCCGGTGCGGTGCCAGAAAGACACGTTCGTGCGGTTCGGGAACAGCTCGTGGCTCTCGATCTCTGGCCCGTAGCGGCCGAGGTCGAGCTCCTCGAGGCCGTCCGGGACCTCGATTGACACCTGCGGGTTGCCCACCTGCACGAACTGGAAGTCGAAGTCACGGCCGGCGGAGCTGAGCGTGCCGATCCCGTCCTCGCGCCCGGACGGGAAGTCGGAGTCGGCCCGCAGCTGCACGCGGCCCATGTCCATGGTGCAAAGCTCACCCTCGATGCGCGGACGTATCTCCCCGGCGGCGGTGCCGACCGAAAAGCTGTCGTTCTGGGTCCACCCGTGGCTGCGAAGGTACATGACGGCCTGGCGCACACCATTCCCCGACAGCTCCGCCTCCGACCCGTCGGGGTTGATGATCCGGGCCTCGGCGACGAAGCCGCGCTCGCCCGTCTCGCTGAGAAGCACGATGCCGTCCGAGCCGACCCCCGTGTGCGGCGCGCAGATCAGGCGCACGCGCGCAGGCGTCAGCTCGAACGGCAGCTCGCGTTCCTCGACGATCAGGTAGTCGTTCCCCAGCGCCTGCCACTTCTCGAAGCGCACGGCGCGGGACTCTAGGGGTCTTGCGCAAGCACGGGCGGTGCCCGGTGCGCAGCGACGTTCTTACGTCATTCCGCCATCCAGCCACGGATCGCGGCCGGGGTCGCCGCCCTGCGCGGCGGTTTGGAGCCGCGGCAGGTAGTGGTCCCAGCCGTGGCCGTGGCGCTGCACGGCCTCTTCGTTCGGCAGGCCACTGTGCCGGAACCGGACCACCGTGCCGTCCCCTTCGGGCAAGAGGTCGATCTCCACGGTGCTCGACCCGGGCGGCACGCCGACGACCATGCCGGGATCCCAGCCCCAGGTGAACACCAGCCGGCGCGGCGGGTCCAGCTCGACGAACTCCCCGACGGCGGTCTCGTTCACAACCTCCACGCGGTACTCGCCGCCCGGGCGAGGGTCGAAGAACGCCTCCTGGCCCATCCAGCGGGTCGCCTTCATCGGGTCCACGAGGAAACCCCATACCGTCTCCGGGCTCGCCGCGATCGAGATTTCGCGCTCGATCGCCATGGTCTCAGCTGTCACGTCCATCCTTCTTCCTTTCCTCGGTTTCTGCCTCGCGCTTGAGCGCCCCGAGCCGCTCATCCCAGAACTCCTCGAGGAACTCCCTGATCGGCAGGAGGCCCTCGGGCCGTGCCCGGTAGAGGCGCCTCGTGCCGTTGCGCCGCTCGTCCACTAGCCCCGCCTCCTTCAAGACGGTCAGGTGCTGCGACACAGCCGGCCTGGTCACGGCGAAGTGCGCCGATATCTCGCCCGCGGAGAGCTCGTCGTCACGGACGAGCGACAGGATCTGGCGGCGGTGCGGCGCGGCGATCGCCTTCAGGGCGGCTTCCATCGGAGTTATGTAAGCATATACTAACGTAAGTGTCAACTTAAACTCTGCTACGGTGGGCCCATGGCATTCGACGAGGGTCTCGCGGAGCGGGTCCGGGCGGTGCTCGATTCGTGTTCGGACGTCGAGGACAGGCGCATGTTCGGCGGGATCGCCTTCCTCGTCGCCGGCAACATGGCCTGCGGCGTGAAGCGCGACGAGCTGATGGTGCGCGTGGGAGCGGACCGCGCCGCCGAGCTGATCGCATCCGAGGACGGCGCCCGCACCATGGACATGAAGGGCCGCCCGATGCGCGGCTGGGTCCTGGTGGCCCCGGAGGCCACCGCCGGCGACGGCGACCTCGAGCGCTGGGTCAGGCGGGGCGAGGCCTACGCGGCCTCGCTCCCGCCCAAGTGATCAGCGGTGCCCTGAGAACTCGATGACCTGCTGGATGCCGGTCGGCCGGTTCGTGTAGCGGAGCGTGATGGGCAGCAGACCGGGCAGGAACGGGATGCGCTCGGCGTTAGCGTCGGCGCGCCACGCGGCCGGGTCGCTCCCCTGGGCCGACTCCAGCTCCACGCCCGTCGCCTCCAGGGCCGCCCAGAGCGCGGCGCGGCACACGTTCACGTCGCCGTTCCCGCAGTAGCGGTTCGCGAACGGGCCGCGGACCGGCTCCCCCAACAGCGTGCGGAGGTCCTTGCTCATGTAGGTGAACCACCCTGAGCTCTGGCCGCCGGGCGGCCCGCTGAAGCGGCTGTGGACGGTGCTCGCCAGCTGATCGGCCAGCGGCTTGCCCAGCACCGGCGTCATCGCGGCGTCGGCTAGTCGCGTCCACGAGGCGTCGAGGATCGCCGCCCCCGGATGGTCGATTTTGCCGTCGAGGTCGCGGTCCAGGCGGCTCCCGCCCTGGGCCCGCCAGTCCTCGAGCAGCTCGAGCATCCGGCTGGCACGGGCACTGGGCGGCGTGCCGCCCTTGAGCAACCGCGCGAGCAGGGGCACGAGCTTCATCGCGCGGATGTCCTGTGTGGCCGCCGCGTTCATCGCGCCGGTGAGCGTGGCGAGCGTGTGGCGCCGCCGCTTGGCCGTGTTGTCGTTGAGGAGCTGGACGCGCTGGATCGGCCCGTACGACCACTGGTCGTCACCCGCCGGGAACCCGCGCGCCGGCTTGTTGTTCCAGTTGTTCATCACGCCGGCCGACTGGATCGCCCTCGGGTTCGTGCGCGCGCCGTGGAAGCCGCGCCACTCGAAGTCCCCGCGGCCGTCCGTGGGCAGGCCGGAGTCCACCCCGGGCGCGCGCCGAGGCAGGCGGCCGGTGGTGATGTTGGCCACCTGCTTCGCGTCCGCATAGAACGTGTTGAACGTCTGCGGCGAGGTCGCCGCGACCCGGATGAACTCGCGCGCGTTGCGCACCCGCCCGCGCGTGAGGCGCTGGAAGATCAGCACGTCCACGGCGTCCAGCAGGTAGCTCGAGCGCTTGCGCGAGATCGCGACGCGGCGGCCGTCGACCGTGGCGTAGCCCACCACCGGCCCGTGCACCGTGCGGTAATAGCTCACGGACTGCCCGTCGAGCGTGCCCGCGTCGAAGCGGCTCATGCTCCGGCACTGGCCGCGGTAGAGGTACTTCGTGTCGCTCCCGTCGCAGAGCGTCTCGACGAAGTTGTCGACGATGTCCGCTCCCGCGGAGGTGAGCGTCCAGACGAAGTCCTCCCGGCGCCCGATCAGGATGTAGCCGGGGAACGGCGCCGAGCTGGCGCCGCGCGCCTTCCAGCCGGGCCCCTGGAGGTCCATCTCGAGGGTGAGCCCGGGGTAGTAGTGGCCGATCTGCGGCCCGCCCACGAACAGCGGGTGCCCGGAGCGCGAGCGCTTGCCGGCGACCATGAGGACGTTGCTGGCCGGCCGCCTGAACTCGCCGTCCACGGCCGCCGATGCCGCGGCGCCCGGGGTGGCAACCGGCTGATAGGAGCCGTTGTCGACCACCACGTTGCCGGTGCGCTGCGCGGGCAGCGGCGCGTACGGGAAGTTGCCGCGGATCGACACCGGGGTCTCCGGGTCCTGGCGCTGGCGCAGGTCGTTCCAGACCGTGTAGCCCCTGTCCGGCCCGAGGGAGTCCTGGAGGCCGTCGAGCATCTCCGCGGCGTCGACCTCGTCACCCCCGCCCTCGCCGAACAGCTCGCTCTTGATCGCATTGAGGGCGATCACGTCGCGAATGGTCCACGGGCGGTGGGGCTTGTTCTTCGCCCGGTAGTACGCGTTGATGCCCTTCACGTATACGCGCATGTCGTGGATCAGCCGGCGGCCGCGCCTGCCGTAGCGGCGCAGCTTGCCGATCTCCTTGCTGAGCTCGCGCTCGGCCTGCGCGCTCGGCCGGAACTGCTTCAGGCCGACGATCAGCCCGATCGCGCTGATGTTCGGCACGTCGAGCACGGCCACACGCGCGTTGAAGCGCGCCTGCTCGAGCAGCAGCTCACGGTCGTGCGCAAGCACCCAGCCGGCGCCCCAGGTCACGTGGTCGTTCGTGCGACCGCGGATGTGCGGCACGTTGTGCTTGTCGCGGAGGATGCGCACTCCCCTGCGCGGCACGCGCTCGCGCCGCATCCGGCCCTGACCCTTCACGCCGAGCTTCTCGGACTTGAAGTAGCGGCGGAGGTCGCGGTTCGTGACGTCGTCGAAGAGGGGGGTGAGCGCGTCGTACATCCGCGCCTGGTCGTCCGCCTTCGGCGGCGGCGGCACGGCCCCGTATTGCCCTGACGGGATGACGTTCAGCGCCGTGCTCGCGAAATCGCGGACGGCGTAAGCGGGGGCGGCGGCAACAAAAAAGGCCGCGATGGCCAGTACGGCAGTGCGCTTCACGAGTCCTCCTCCAGGATCTGCGCGGAGAACCCTACATCGGCTTGAACCAAACGGACACCGCGCACGCGCCGCATCCAGGTGAGCTGGCGCTTCGCGAAGTTGCGTGTGCGGCGCTTCATCGCCTCCACGTCGCCGCGCAGCAGCTCCTCGAAGCCGAGCGCCTTCCGGGCCGTGGCGGACGCCCCGGCGGCATCGGCGCGGCGCACCTCGTCCTCCGCGCCCGCCGCCACCATCGCGTCCACGCGCGCGTCGATTCGCTGGTAGAGGCGCGCGCGGTCGATCGTCAGCCCGCACAGCACCGCGGGGCGTCGGAGTTCCGCGGTCCACAGCCGTGAGTCGGCGCCCGTCGGGGCCGGGTCCTCCCCCATCTCGAGCAGCTCCAGCGAGCGCACCACCCGCGTGCGGTCCGTGGGCTTTACTGCGGCGGCCGCCGCAGGCGCGCGCTCCGCGAGCTCGGCGTGGAGCGCCTCGGGCCCGCGCCGCTCCATGGCGGCCACGATCCGCTCGCGCACGCCGGGCGGCGGCGGCGGCCGCAGCTCGAGGTCGGTGAGCGCCGCCTGGAGGTAGAGGCCCGTGCCGCCTACGACGATCGGCCTTCGGCCCGCGTCGAGGAGAGCGTCGATCTCGGCGTGCGCGAGCGCCGCGAACTGCCCGGCGGAGAATGTCTCCGTCACCGGGACGAACGAGATCAGCCGGTGCTCGAGGCGGTCCTGCTCGTCCTGCGTGGCGGCGCCGGTGAGGATCTCGAGGCCGCGGTACACCTGCAGCGCATCGGCTGAGACGGCCACTGGGTCCTCGCCCCGGGCGCGCAGGCGATCGGCGAGCTCGATCGCCGCGGCTGTCTTGCCGACGCCGGTCGGGCCGAAGATCGCGATGACGCCTTCCGGGACGGCCACGATCGCTAGTAATACAAAGCCAGTGACGGCCGGTAGCGCGCCGTACACCATAGTTGGTGATTTACAGGGGTTTCGGGTGCGCGCGCGCGTTCACGGTGACGGCCCGTACGGCCGGTTGTGCGGCGTTCGTTAGCAATCCGTTAGCACGCGCGGGGGCTGCGGGCATCGTGAGCGCGTTCATACGATGCCCACGCCGGGTAGCCGGCGCAACATGCCGGCCATCGCGGAGCACGTCTGCCAGTCGTGCGGCAAGGTCACGTGGAGCGAGGTGCCGACGCGCACGGACACGATGCCCGCTTGCCAGTGCGGCGGCCGCCGCCAGATTGTCCGGATCCGGCATAAGCCGGCGCACCCCCACGATGCTGCCAGTCGCCTCGCCGTCGAGCGCGCCCGAGAGTGACGCCGACCGCCCATGCTCGGCGAGTCCGTCCATGTCGCGAGCAGCGGTGTACGAGGCCGAAGTGATGATGGCGCTGGGCCTGCACGAGGCCGAGGTTGCCGAGTACCGTCGCTGGCACGCGGGCGGTGTGCTGCACGCGACCCGGACCGAGTTGCGCCGGGGTGACCCCACCCCCCATGAGGCCGGGCTGGAGTAGAAACCCCCCCTGAAAATTCCTCCCTCTGACAGGCGTCCCGCCCGTCGTCCATGAAGTCGCGTTATCACGAACTTGCTCGGATTTGGCTTCCCGGTTCGTGACGTCGCTGGGCGGCACCCGTGGCCGCCCCCGGCCTAGATCACCGTGAAAAGCCAATCGTCCGGCGAGATGATCGCGCCGGGGTGCTTCACGTTCCAGGTCGAGACGGCCGCGTCGATGTCGTCCATCTGCTCGACGGGGCTTCGATCGTGAGGTGGTAGATCCCGGCTTCATTCGGGCCAGAGATTTTCGTCTCGACGTTCTCCCCGGCGACCCACGTCGTGAGTTGGTCGATATCCCCTCGCCCGGCGCGGATCTTCATCTGCTTGTTCGGCACGGCTCGCAGCCTACATTCGTCAGGCGCTGCCGGTCGCTGTCGGCGGTGGCGGCGGTCAGCCGGTCGGCGGCGGCAGCTCTCGTTCTGAGCGCACCGAGACCGCGACGCCCGAGCGGTAGATACTGGGTGGGCGATGTCGCAGGAGAATGTCGAGATCGTTCGGCGCGTGTCGGACGCCTACAACCGCCGCGACGTGGGAGCGATGCTCGATGAACTCCACCCCGAGGTCGAGTGGCACCCTTGGTTGCAGCTTCAGTTCGGCGGGGCGGCCACTGTGTATCGGGGGCACGAAGGCGTCCGCAAGGGGGTCCGAGAACTTGAAGAAGCCTTCTCTGAGATCCAGGCAGAGCAAACCGAGATCCGGGACCTTGGCGAGCGCGTCGTCGCCATCGGTCACCTCCGGGGGCGCGGCACTGAGAGCGGTGCGATAACCGAATCGCCAATCGCTTGGATCGTGGAGTTCAAGAGCGGCAAGGTGATTCGGGTCCGTGAGTATCTCGACCCAAAGAAGGCGCTCGAAGCGGTGGGGCTGCGGGAGTAGGCGATGTCGCACCTGGCGCTGGCGAGGCTGGCGGCACTAGCTGAAGCGAGGACGAGCTGGGTGTGCATCGTTCCCGGGGAGGGCACCGTCACCTTCGTCTCCGCGGCCGACGCCGCGCGTCACGGCGTCACTCAAGCCAACGACAGAGCCGGGATGGCGTTCTTCAACAATTTCGGTGAGATCTGCAGCGTGCCCGACTAGCCGCTTCCGGACCCCGAAGCGGTCGCGGCACGAGCGCCGGCTCAGAGAGTCGGCTTGGCGGGCTGGGCGGGAGGTTCGGGTGCTGCAGGGCTAGTTCAGTCGCAGGTGACGACGTGCACCTCCGGCCGGCTCTGTTCCGCCTTAAGGATCGCCGCCTGGCACGTACCGGGCAGATACTCGAAGCTGTCGGCGTCGAGCAGCGCATCGTGGAACTCGCGGCCTTGAAGATCGCCCAGCTCCCACACCTGCTGACGGCTAACTCGTTCACGCGAGAAGCTAGTCGCGCTTGACCGCGTCGTCGCGAATGACGAGGACCGGCCGGTCGCAGTGCTCGACCAGCTTCCGCGACACGCTTCCAAGCAGGCGCTTGCGCAGCCCGGAAATCCCGTGCGAGCCCACTACCACGACGGCGGCGCCTCGCGCCCGCGCGATGTCGATCAGCGTGTCCGCCACGTCGACTTGGTCGGGTACAGCTTGCGGCTCCGCGGCCAGTCCGGCAGAGCGGGCAAGCTCAGCCCCGTCGCGGGCGACGGTCGTGGCGTGTTCACGCTGGGCGCGGTCCACCGCTTCAACGCTCGCTGGATCCACGGGCAGCGCGCCCGCCGCCATCGCGTCCGCTAGGCCCACCTGTACCGCGACCAGCCCGGGCTCCCAGACCGTCGCCACCACAGCGGGCCGCCCGGCGAACAGCTCAGCCGCGTGCCGGACGGCGGCCCGGGAAACCTTCGAGCCGTCGTATGCGAGCAGGACCGGTGCTGACTTGCGTGCCACGCCTGACGAGCGTACAGCGATCCAAGCGTCGGATCGGCGGCTCCGGGGCGCCTGTGCCAAGCTTTAGCGCTCCGACGACTCGACAGGAGGAAGCGAAGCGTGAGTGATCTGGTCGCGATTGCCTATGAGGACCTGCCCACGGCCCAGCAAGTCGCCTCGAACCTTGGGGAAGCCGTCAAGGGCCACGACATCGAGCTCGACGACGTCGTGATCGTCGAACGCAAGGACGACGGCGACGTGAAGCTCCATCAGCCCTCGCTCGCCGGGCTGGGAGCGGCGAGTGGCGCGCTCTGGGGCGGCTTGATCGGGCTGATCTTCTTCGTGCCGCTGTTCGGCATGGCGCTCGGGGCCGCCGCCGGCGCCGCAGGCGGCGCTTTGAGCGACAGCGGGGTCGACGACGACTTCATGAAGCGGCTGGGCGAGGAGCTCCAGCCAGGCAAGGCGGCCATGATCGTGCTCGTCCGGAAGGTTTCCGTGGACAAGGTGCTGCCCCAGATCAAGGTGCCCGGCACCGTCATCCAGACGTCGCTCAGCAACGAGGACGAGCAGAGGCTCCAACAGGCGCTCGACGCCGCACGCACGTAACCCGGCGGCAACAAACAATCGGGCTCCACCGTAAGGCGTCACGGCTGGAGCACTTCGCCGAGAACGTCGCGCCGTTCGCGATCATCGTCGGCATCGTGATGCTGCTCGTCGGCATCGGGTTCGTCGTGCTCACTGCGAACTCGCGCAGGGGCGCACTGGCGGAGACGCCTCCGCCCCGCGCGGCGACCTGACCAGGCGGGGCGGGCAGCCGCGCGCGCATCTTGCGGACGGGAGCTACGCACAGAGCGGCGAGGAGTTCGTAAGCGGACGCCGAAACTCGACGCATACCGGACGGCGGCCTCCCAACCTGCCGACGAAAACGAGAGGAGAACGTCGATGGCGGACAAACTCACAAGGCGCTCCGGCTGGATCACCTTCGCCGGTGTAGCCGCCCTGATCGCAGGCGCGTACAACGCCCTGAGCGGGATTGCCGCGCTGTCCGACGATGACACGCTCACCGCTCAGGCCCAGGAGGTGCTGTACGGAATCGACCTGACGGCCTGGGGCTGGTTCTGGCTGCTGGTCGGCTTGGTGCAGCTCCTTGCCGGCGTGTTGATCCTCCAGCGCAACATGTGGGGGCTCTGGCTCGGAGTGGCGATCGCGTCGATCAGCGCACTCATGACCGTGCTCGTGATGTTCGTCTTCCCCCTGTGGGCCATAGCGGTCCTCACGATCGACTTCCTGGTGATCTTCGCGCTCCTGACCGAGAGCGAGGGATTCACGGCCTGACGGCGGGCGCATAGGCGCAGCGCCGATGGCGATCACGACGGACGCGCGGCCGCCCGGACCGAGCATGCTTGTCACGGCCAGTCGCGGGTACGCGTTGGTGCGTGACCTCTAGCCACGCGATCCGCACCTGGATAATCGGACTCCTCGCCTGCCTGCTTGCCGCGCTGCCGGTCGCGTGCGGCGAATCCGAAGAAGAGAAGGCCCAGAACAGCGTCTGCGACACACGCGCGGACATCCAGAAGCGTGTGGACGATCTCGCCGCGCTCACAATTACGTCGGCGAGCATCGACGAGGTAAAGAGCAACCTCAAGGCGATCCGAGACGACCTCGAGAAGATCGCCGCCGAGCGTGAGGACCTCGCGCCAGAGCAACGCCAGGAGGTCGAGCAGGCGGCAAAAAGCTTCCGCTCGGAACTCGAGACCGCCGTCAAGGACGTCGTCTCGGGCGCGGCGAGCGGCGAGGAGGCCGGCGCGCGCATCGGGTCCGCCCTGGATCAGCTAGCGAAGTCATTTCGCAAGGCGTACGGGCCCGTCGACTGCGACTAGGCGAGCTCTGGCCGCCTGCGGGTCTGACGCCACCTAAGCGTGTGCATCAGACTCGCCCGTCGCGCCACGCCGTCGCTTTCCTTGCTTGGGTCGACTGTCTCCGGGTAAGGCGGGAGGGTCGGGCCCGCTGTCTCCCCGATTGCTCTTAAGGCGGATCTGCTGCTTATGCCAGCTATCGCACACATGATCTGCCAGGGCTGCGGTACTCACAGCGAGGGCCTGGCCTACTCCAGCGGGTCTCCTGTGGATCGCTGTCAGTGCGGAGGCGTTCGGCAGGTCGTACGGATCGTTCGGCATGCCGGTGGGGCAACATCGCCTCCTGTGGAGGAGCTCGAGCGGAGCGTTCAGGACCGGTCGAGAGACGAGACATTGACCCCCACCCGCAAGGAGCACTAGACCGAGGAGCCGCCAGGGGCGGATACTGCGCGGGCGATGTCGCAGGAGAACGTCGAAGTGGTGCGGCGGATGTTCGAGCGGTGGAATGCCGCCGACGGGGCGGGTTGGCTGCGCTCTTGGCATGCCAACGCGGAGTGGATCAGCGAGCCGTTCGCGGCGAAGCGACTCTTTCCAGGCCGAACCACGCGTTCAACGACCAGGCGGTAGCGGAGTTCAAACCCTTCGGGACTTCCGTTAGGGCCCTGGACGCGCTCGTATCGGCGACGGCCGATCGAACTCGTCCGGTGCCTCGATCTCGGCCATTCGCAGCCGCGTCCGGTGGAGCAGCTCGTCACGCTGGGACGACGGCGGAGTCCGCGCAACGCGCCGGGCCAGAAGCCGCAGCTGTAGCACCCGTTTCTCCGCTGGAGATGCCATCTACCCCAAACAGTGGCGACGGAAGCTCGCACAATCCATACCACCGTTGCGGGATTTCACTGCGGCGGGCGGCGATACTTTCGGCGAGATGCCGGGCGTCGAGCTGAGGCGTCGAGACGATCTACGCGTTCACCCCCTCGGCGAATCGGCCGGTCTGCACGGCCATCCGGCCGAGCTGTGTGAGCTTGTAGTAGTGCTCCAGCGCCCCGCGCCTCGGCGCCGTGCCGGCCAAGTCGATCAGCCCCTTCTGCGCGAGCTGTCGGACGTGGTAGCTGATGTTCGTGAGGCGCTCGTCGAGCGCTTTAGACAGCTCATTCGGCGAAGTCCGCTGGTTGCCATTCGCCTCGTCGGCGAGGTAGTACAGAATGCTCCTGCGGAGCGGATGCGCGAGTCCCTGGGTCAACGCATCGACCTTCGCGTCGAGCATGGCCTGCGTCGCTCTCTCTCGTGCGGATGCCATCTGTAGCCAAGACTGCGGCTGCCGAAGGTCGCACGCCATACCACCGTTGCGTGATCACCGCGGCGGCGGGGATCTTCGGCCAATGCCGAGGCCTCGGCTAGTCCCGCGGCCCCGCGGCCTCGACGGCTTCGGCTTCAGTTGGGAAGAAACCGAACCAGACGGCTTTCTTCCGCCGCCAGCGCCAAACGTGCCAGGCCGTTTGCCTCACCGGGATGCCGCTATCGGCGGCGCGACCCCCAACCTCGATCTGTGCCAGCGTAATCTCTCCGTGGTCGCGGACCTCGACGACCTCGAGCTGGTAATCGGGCCAAGCGTCGAACAGTTGCTGCCACCAGCGGCGGATCCCCTCGTGGCCGTGGTAACCGCCCTCCACGGC
>DASQTS010000139.1:0-2208 GCA_035641775.1 Thermoleophilaceae bacterium | reverse complement strand
ATCGCGTGGAAGAACTCGATCACCTCGCGCGGCGTGGGCGCGGCGCCGACATTCACGGATTCGACCTGGTCGAGCCCCAGCCGGGCGCGGATCTTCGAGAGCACGAGCTCGTCCGCCTTCTGGAACTCCTCCTCCGGGACGTCCTCGCCGCGCACCCTCCGGAGCCCTAGATCGAGCGCCCACTGGGTGGCCTGCTTCTTCGCGGCGTCCTCCTCGGCCTCGATGCTTGCCTCGATCGCCGCCTTCAGCTTCTCCCAGATCCGCGGGACGGCGAAGAACCAGGACGGCTTGACCTCCGGCAGGTAGGCCACCACCTGACGCGGGTCGGGACAGCAGGTCGTGGAGAAGCCCACGAACATCGGCAGGTAGTGCGAGCAGGCGCGTTCGGCGATGTGCGCCATCGGCAGCCACGAGACCACGCGCCCCTCGTCGGGGAACTCGATCACCTGATCGAAGCCGTTGATTCCGGCCACGAGGTTGGCGTGGGTCAGCTGAACGCCCTTGGGCGGGCCGGTGGTTCCGGAGGTGTAGATGAGCGTGAGGAGGTCGTCGGACTGGACCACCTGCCAGGCGGAGTCGAAGTCGAGATCTGCCTCATCCAGTTCGTCGCGCTCCACGATCACCACGTGGTCGACGCCCTTGAGGCCCTCGGCCCGCTCGGCGAAGGCCTCCTCGGTCACGAGGATCTTCGCCCCGGCATCCTCTACCTGGTACTGGATCTGCTCGCTCGTGTACGTGTTGTAGAGCGAGAACGGAGTGGCACCGAGGTGCAGCGCCGCTGCGTCGAACCAATGAAACTCGGGCCGGTTCGTGAGCATGATCGCCATCGTGTGGCCACGCTCGAGTCCGAGCCCGGCAAGGCCGGCGGCGGTGTGCCTCACCTTCTCGGCGTACTCCGCCCAGGTGATCGAGAACTCGTCGCCCTTCGTGCGGAGCGCGACCCGCTCGGGATGCGCGTGTGCGGTGGCCTGGAACGCCTCGGCGACGGTGGAGGCCTGGAGCCCGGCGGGCCGCCCCGCCCCTCTCTCGGTGGTGACAGCCATGGGCGCAATCTAGCGCCCGGTCAGCGGACCCGGAAGCCCTCTCCGCTCAGACGGTCGATGTCGTTAGAGAGGCCCACCAGGAAGATCAGGATCACAAGCATGAAGCCCACGACTCCCGCTCGCTCCATCACGCGCAGTGGCACCGGCCGCCCGCGCACCTTCTCCACGATCGCCCAGAAGATGTGGCCGCCGTCGAGCGGCAGGAACGGGAACAGGTTCACGATCGCGAGCGAAAGCGAGATGATCGCCAGGATGAAGATCACCCGCTCGACGTCGATCAGGATCACCTGCCGGGTTGTCTCGTAGGAGCCGACCACGCCCGAGATCTCCTTGCGGTCCTCGGCGTCGAGCAGCCGCGCCGGCAGCGCGATCGTCTCCTTGGAGATGAACCAGAACTGGTTTGCGCTGATGTCGAGCGACTCGCCGAAGGGGAACGTCTCGCGCGGCCCGGGCTCGTAGCCGAAGCCAACGCGCATCCGGCCCTTCTCGTCCTCGGTGCCGGCGGCTGGGTCGTACTTCGGGGTGAGCTCGAAGGTCCGCTCGCGGCCGTTGCGCACCACCGTCAGCTCGACGGGCTCCGTCGCGCGGCAGCCGGCCTTCCACCGCTCCTTGGGCCCGGCGCAGCCGTGCGAGTTGATGAGGTTCGACATGCCGCCGGGCGGGCGCCGCTTACCGTCCACCGCCACCAGCCGGTCGCCGGGCTCCAGCACTGCGGCGGCGGGATAGCTCTTCTCGATCGTGCCCACCGTGCTCGTCGGGGTCGGCAGGCCGATGGCCCAGTAGAAGAGCAGCAGGAGCACGAACGCCAGCACCAGGTTCACCGCCGGGCCCGCCCCGATCACCACGATCCGCTTCCAGACAGGCTGCGCGTGGTAGGCGCGGTCGCGGACCTCCTCCGGGAGGTCCTCGTCCGGGTTCATCCCGCTGATCTTCACGTAGCCGCCCGCGGGGATCGCGCCGATCGCGTACTCGGTCTCCCCCACCTTCTTGCTCAGCAGCGTCGGCGGGAAGAACAGCGAGAATTTCTCCACGCGCATCCCCACGAGCTTCGCCGCGGTGAAGTGGCCCAGCTCGTGCAGGATCACGAGCAGGGCGAAGCCCACGAAGGCCAGCACGAAGCTGAGGAACGTCAAGCCGCCACGCTCCGCGCGACCTCGCGGGCCTG
>DASQTS010000138.1:0-2431 GCA_035641775.1 Thermoleophilaceae bacterium | reverse complement strand
AAGGAGCGCATGGTGACCTCCAACCTGCGCCTGGTCGTCTCGCTCGCGAAGAAGTACCAGGGCCACGAGCTCTCGCTGCTGGACCTGATCCAGGAGGGCATCCTCGGCCTCATCCGCGCCGCCGAGAAGTTCGACTGGCGCAAGGGCTACAAGTTCTCCACCTACGCGACCTTCTGGATCCGCCAGGCGATCCAGCGCGGTCTGGCCAACCAGGGCAGGACGATCCGGCTGCCGGTGCACATCGGGCAGCGCGAGCGCAAGATCTCGCGCGCGGAGCGCGAGCTGGCGGTGGAGCTCGAGCGGACGCCGACCGACGAGGAGATCGCGAAGCGCGCCGACATCTCGCTCAAGGAGCTCGAGGAGACGCGCGAGTACAGCCGCACCGTCACGAGCCTCGAGCGGCCGGTAGGCGAGGAGGGCGACACCGAGCTGGGCGACCTGCTGCCGAGCGACGCACCCGAGCCCGTCGAGGAGGTCGAGATCGGCCTGCGCCAGGAGGCGGTGCACCGCGCGCTCGAAAACCTCTCGGAGCAGGAGCAGGCGGTGATCCGCCTGCGCTACGGCATCAACGGCGACTCGCCTACGCCGCTGCGCGAGGCCGGCAAGCGCCTCGGCCTGTCGCCGGAGCGCGTGCGCCGCATCGAGCACAAGGCGCTCGAGCGGCTCGCATGCACGCGCGAGGTCGCCGCGTTGGCCGAAGCCGCCTGAGGGGAAGTGCATGCACTCCACCAGGCTGGGTAATCGCCCGGCATGGAGACTTCCACTCGATTTCGGCGGGAGCACGATGGCGAGAAGCCGCTCGGGGAGCTTGTCCAGGATCTGTCGCGGCAGACCTCGACGCTGATCCGCCAGGAGATGCGGCTCGCGCAGGCCGAGCTCACCGAGAAGGGCAGGCACGCGAGCAAGGGCGCCGGGATGTTCGGCGGCGCCGGAGCCGTGGCGCTGTACGGAGTGGGCGCGCTGGTCGCGGCCGCGATCCTCGGGCTGGCAACGGTGCTCGAGCCCTGGATCGCCGCAGCGGCCGTGGGCGTCGCGCTGCTGCTGGTAGCGGGCCTGCTCGCCCTCACCGGCAAGAAGGAGCTGGATGAGGCGGGGCCACCGAAGCCCGAGCTTGCGCTCGAGAGCGTGCAGCGGGACGTGGAGACCGTGAAGGCGAGGGCGAGGTCATGAGCGAGACGCAGCAGACCCCGGAGGAGCTCCGCCGCGAGATCGAGCGGACCCGGCGCGAGCTCGGCGACACGGTCGACGCGCTGTCGCACAAGGCCGACGTCAAGCAGCAGGCGCTCCAGAAGAAGGAAGAGGTACAGGAGCGCGTCAAGTCGAACCCGACCCCGCTGGTCGCGGCGGCCGGCGCCCTCGTCGCCCTGCTGATCCTGCGCCGGCTGCTGAGAAGGCGCTGAGGTGGCCGGCGAGCCCGATCAGCCCACCGAGCTCGGCGGCCGCGGCTGGTGGCACGCGCTCAAGCGGAGCGCGAAGGAGTTCAAGGAGGACAACCTCACCGACTGGGCGGCCGCGCTCACGTACTACGGCGTGCTCGCGATCTTCCCGGCGCTGATCGTTCTCGTATCCATCCTCGGCCTCGTCGGGGAGTCCGCGACGCAGCCACTGATCGACAACCTGGGCGCGGTCGCGCCCGGCCCGGCGAAGGAGATCTTCACCAACGCCATCGAGAATCTCCAGGGCGACCGCGGAGCCGCCGGCGTGCTGTTCATCGTCGGCATCCTGGGCGCGCTCTGGTCGGCCTCCGGCTACGTCGCCGCGTTCATGCGCGCGTCGAATGCGATCTACGACATGCCCGAGGGCCGGCCGATCTGGAAGACGCTCCCGGTGCGCGTGGGGCTCACGGTGGTTCTGCTCGCGCTCCTGTCGATCACGACGATCGCGGTAGTGCTCACCGGCGGGCTGGCCCAGAGGGTCGGCGACGTCATCGGCCTCGGCGACACGGCCGTGACGGTGTGGAACATCGCGAAGTGGCCGGTCCTGCTCCTCGTCGTGAGCTTCATGTTCGCGCTCCTCTACTGGGCGGCGCCGAACGTCAAGCAGCCCGGCTTCCGCTGGGTCTCCCCCGGCGGAATTCTCGCCGTGGTGGGCTGGCTGATCGCCTCGGCCGCGTTCGCGTTCTACGTCGGGAACTTCGGCTCGTACAACAAGACCTACGGCGCCCTCGGCGGCGTGGTCGTGTTCCTCGTATGGCTCTGGATCTCGAACATCGTCATTCTGCTCGGGGCCGAGTTCAACGCCGAGCTCGAGCGAGAGCGCGCGATCGAGCGGGGCATGCGCCCGGAGGACAGGGAGCCCTTCGCCGAGCCGCGCGACACGCGCAAGATGGACGAGCCGCAGGCCACGTGAACGCAACGTACGCCGGGTACGCGCCGCCGCGGGAGCGGCCGCCTTTCGCCGCCTACGCCACGTTCGCGACGGTCTTCCACGC
>DASQTS010000137.1:0-3509 GCA_035641775.1 Thermoleophilaceae bacterium | reverse complement strand
TTCGCCGAAGGGAAGAGGCTGGAGGTCCGCCACTCCGGTAAGATTCCGGCCTGGGGCGACAAGGGGAGAACCGGCCAGATCCTGGCCGACTTACTCGACAACGCCTTCCGGTTCACGCCCCCGGGAGGGCTCATCACCGTGGAGGGGCGTGCCCGAGAAGGACGTGCCCAGGCGACCATAACGGACACGGGACCTGGCATTCCGGCCGAGCAACTGTCGCGCATCTTCGACCGCTTCTACCGCGTCGAGGCCGCTCGGACGAGAGAGGGCGGGGGCACGGGCTTGGGTCTCGCCATCGCTCGCGATCTTGCCCGCGCCCAGGGCGGTGAGCTCACGGCTGGCAACGCGCGTACGGGCGAAGCCAGCGGTGGAGCCAGCTTCACGCTGACGCTGCCCGCCAAGTCTTTCTGAGGCAGAGTGACTTACACAATTCGCGGGCGTCGGCCGCCTAGCGTTCCATCCGCTCGAACCATCGCGCCCGTGCATCGGACGCTTCGAACGGATCGGCGTAATAGCGGGTCTCCCTGAAGACCTTCCCGTCGCGCAACTCGAGGATGAGCACGAAGTCGACTTTCCGCCCACCGCCGTAGTCCAAGGTTCCCTCGACCACCCACAACCGCTCCCTTACCAGCACGCGTCGCACCTACCTGGTGGCGTGACCCCGCGTTGGCCTCGTGGACCTTTCTCATCGTCCGGCGGCCCCGCAGACGTTCGCCCGACTAGGATCACTCCATCGTGTAGTCCTCGTGGCGCATGCAGTCTTCCGCCTCGGCGCTGAGGAGGGAATACAGCTCGGCGAGGAACTCGTGGGCCGCTTGTTCGTCCACCTCGGAGGGACTGGATCACCTCCGTCGCCCGGAAGCCGGTAGTCAAGCCGCCTGCCGAACCCCTGCCCGCGGGCCCTGGCAGCTGCCGCCCCGGAGCGCACGAACTCCCTCAGCGGATCAAGCCCGAACCCGGCAAGGCTCGCCGTGAGGTTGGCGATCGGCTTGGCCCGGGGTGTGGAGAGATCGAAGGTGGGCCCGGTCCGCGCGAATCGGCACGACGCCCCTTGAGGGGCTCCGGCCGGGTGACGTGGACGACCTCGATCGTCGCTGCGGCTCGATCGGGCTCCCCGTGGCTGGGCCGCGCGCCGCCAGTCGGCCTCGAGTGGATCGCCTCAGCGCTCCCGTGGCTCGCTCGGCCTCCGCCGCCGAGCGGCATGACGGGCGACCCGCGCCCGGTTGCCGCAGGCCTTCGAGCACCAGACCTGCCGTGGGTGATCGCGCAGAAAGAGCATGCCGCAGCTCGGAGCCCCGCAGACGGAGAGCCGCTCCTCGTCGCGATCGGCGAGTTCAACTGCCGAGTGCGAGACCGTCGACTCGAATAGGGCGTAAGTATCGCGCGCGTCGGGCTCCTCGACGGCCCGGCCCTCGTCCGTCAGCACGGCTCTGACCGGCACCGAGGCACAGATCGCGTTGACCCGCCGCCGCGCCTCTTCGGGAGGGGCTCGCCGTTCGCGCGCGTGAAGGAGCTCACGGACGGTCTCGCGCAGGGCCCGCACCTCCGGCAGGCGCCCGGACGCGGCCTCGACGCCGACAATCCGCCCCCGCTCGGCGGCGATCCACGCCCCAAGCTGGCCCTCATCCTCGAGCAGGTCGAGCTCACCGGCCAGGGTGACCATCACCGTGTTAGCGAGGTCGACCGTGGGCGGGAAGCCGAGCCAGGGAAGGGCCTCGTGGGTCATCAAACGCCTTTCGTTGCAAACCGGATTAGCACGTGGTAGTGAATCACTAATGGTTAGTGACTACTAATGCGTTAGGGAGCCGAAATGCCTGAGTTCGACGAGGTAGTCCACGCGAAGGTCCGCGGCGACGCCGAGGAGCAAATGTTGAGTCGCCGGCCTGCGCTGGAGGCCGGGGTCCGACAGAAGTTGCCTGGGCTGCTCGACATTCGCCTCATCCGCCTCGATGACGGGACCTACCTGGAAGTGCTGCGATGGGAATCGCGGGGGGCTGCGGACGCCGCCATCGAGTTGTTCGCCGAGGTCCCGGAGGCCGGCGAGATGCACGGCTTCCTCCCGGAGGACCTGGCCCACCATCGCGGCGAGCTCGCGGGGGGCTGATGGCGGCGGGTTCGATGGGGGTCGAGGCCGGGCCCGACGGACGCTTGCGCTGCTGGTGGTGTCTCGGAGCACCGGAGTACATCGAATACCACGACAGCGTCTGGGGCCGCCCCATGCACGGCGACCGTGAGCTCTTCGAGATGCTCGTCCTCGAGTCGTTTCAGTCGGGACTGTCCTGGCTTACAATCCTGCGCAAGCGCGAGGGCTTCCGGCGCGCCTTCGAGGATTGGGACATCGAGAGAATCGCCGCCTTTGGGGAGCGCGACGTCGAGCGGCTCCTCGCGGACTCCCGGATCGTGCGCCACCGGGGCAAGATCGAGGCCGCGATCGCGAATGCCGTCGCAACACAGGCCTTGCATGAGCGAGGAAAGACCCTCGACGCGCTCTTGTGGACCTTCGCGCCGGTGCGCGACGGCGCCGGCTCGCCTGCGAGCGGCTACGAGGTGCCCGCGAGCACGCCGGAATCGAAGGCGATGGCAAAGGAGCTGAAGCGGCGCGGCTTCCGCTTCGTCGGAGCCACCACCGCCTACGCGCTGATGCAGGCGGCCGGAATGGTCAACGACCACCTCAAGGGATGCGAGCTTCGAGGGCTCCCGGAGATCGTGCGCGCGGGCTCGGGGTGAGGTAGCGACCGAGTCGGAGGCGGTCGCGGCGCCGCCCAGGGCTGGGCGCGAGGGGCGGATCGGCTTCGGCGTGATCGCCCTTCCTGGCCTACCCTTGCTCGACGGATCTCACCGGATCGGTCGGCGACGGTTCCCCCTGTTCGACGCCGGGCATCGCAGGAGCCACGCTTGCCCCCTCGGCGCTGTCGCCGACCTTCAGCATATTTCACGATCCGCAGCGGAGGAGATCTGCCGTCGGCACCTGGGTTGCGGGTTACTCGGGCGGCGGCCTGTGGGGTGGCCCGGAGCGGGTCGAAGCGCGAACCCAACCCACGAAACGTTCGAGAAGGTCAAATCGCTCCTGAGCGAGAGGCCTTGCACGAACGTAGCTCGGTAGGCGCTTGGTACGGGGAGGTGTCCTTGCGCGCCGAGGATCACTCGGAGGTGAGCTTTGACTCTGGGGTGCTCGGCTGCGGCGTCATGATGTGCAACGTCGGCCAAGACGTGCTCGCCGCGTGCTCCTGCCTGGGCGAGGGGCTCGCCAACGCCGGCGCGAGGCTGCCCAACGGGCACGATGGCGCCCTCGAGTCCGAGGAGGGCAATTTCTAGGGACCACGAGCCTTATTCACCCGAATGCGTAGAGAGTGAGTTTAGCATTTGGCGGTTTTGGTAGACTCATTACATGAACCGTTATGGTTTCGACATTTTCGACGTGCGCCTGACACCGAAGGCGCGACAGTTGTTGCGATCAGGCGAAGCGCTCGTCTTCGACTGGCACCGGATGGCGATCTGCTGCGCCGGCG
>DASQTS010000136.1:0-7696 GCA_035641775.1 Thermoleophilaceae bacterium | reverse complement strand
GCGCGGTCGGCGAGCCGGTCCGCGACGACGCGGGCGAGCGTCTCGGTGGTGGTGTTCATTCCCCTGAGCGCGTCCTCGTCGTCGAGGTTGCGATAGCCGAGCTCGCCTACCACGGCGCGCAGCACCTCGGCTGCGCGTCCGATGTCGACGACGATGCCGTCCGCGTCGAGGGTCGCTCGCCGGAAGGTGGCATCGACGACGTACGTGGCGCCGTGGAGGCGCTGCGCGGGCCCGAACACGTCGCCGCGCAGGCTGTGGGCGATCATCATGTGGTCGCGGATGGTCACGCTGAACACGGGCTACGTCCCGTCGTAGGTGATGGTGTGGCAGAGCGCCGGCAGGCTCCTCGCGGCGAGCCGCTCCATGACGCCGGGCAGCTCGTCGAAGCGCGACTCGCCGGTGACGATCACGTCGAAGGCGGGATCGCGCAGCAGGTCGAGCGCGAGGGCCAGCCGGTCCGCCGTCGTGCGGCGCCCGCTCCGGGCCGGGGACACCGTCCCAACCTGGCTGGCGCGCAGCCCGAGGCGGCCTGCGTGGAAGGCGCCGCCGAGCGAGAGCCGCACCTCTGCGTCGCCGTACCAGCTGAGGTCGAGCACAGTGCCCTCGGGCGCGAGCAGGTCGAGCGAGCGTTGGAGGCCGGCGGACGTCGCGCTCGTGTGCACGACCAGGTCGCATCCGCCGCGGGCGTCGTCCGGCCGCGCGAAGCCGGCGCCGAGCGCGGCGGCGACCTCCGCCCGTGACTCGTCGACGTCGACGAGCGTGACACGGGTCGCCGGGAACCGGGCGAGCAGCCGGGCGACGCAGCAGCCGACCATCCCGGCGCCGACGACGGCAACGCGGTCGCCGATCAGCGGAGCCACGTCCCAGAGAGCGTTGACGGCCGTTTCGACGGTGCCCGCGAGCACTGCACGCTCGGGCGGCATGTCGTCCGGCACGACGGTCACCGCGCCCGCCGGCACCACGTAGGCCGTCTGGTGCGGGTACAGGCAGAAGACCGTACGTCCCCTCAGCTCCGACGGTCCCTGCTCGACCGTGCCAACGTTGAGGTAGCCGTATTTCACCGGTCCGGGGAAGTCCCCTTCCTGGAACGGCGCGCGCATCGCCATGTACTGGCTCGGCGGCACGCCGCCCCGGAACACCAGCGTCTCGGTACCGCGACTCACGCCGGAGCGCAGCGTGCGGACCAACACGTCGCCACTCCCCGGCTCGGGCAGGGCGACCGGGCGGATCTCCCCGCACCCGGGGCGGCGGAGCCAGAACGCGTGCGCCTGGTCGAGCACGCCCTTATGCGCCGGTCTCGCACGGCATTCGTCTGTGGTACGCGTGGCGGCGCAGGGATGTTCAGTGCGATCATCGGGCCGTGCGCTGAGATCCAGGACCAGGAGGGACGATGCCGCTGTATCTGTCGAAGTTCAGCTACACGCCGGAGACCTGGGCGAGGCTCATCGCCAACCCGGAGGACCGTCGGACCGCCGCTCAGTCGTACATAGAGTCGGTGGGCGGGACGCTCCACGGGTTCTGGTACGCCTTCGGCACGCACGACGGCTACACGCTGTGGGAGGCCCCCGACAACGTGTCGATGGCGGTCGTCGCGCTGGCGCTCAGCGGCGGCGGCGCGCTCAGCTCGCTGGAGACGACCGTTCTCCTCACCGTCGATGAGACGATGGACGCGCTGCGCAAGGTCGAGCAGATCGGGTACCGAGCGCCGGGCACGTAGAGCGATGCGGCCCGCCACCGGCGACAAGCCGGTCCTCTGGCACCTCGAGATCTCCCACTACAACGAGAAGGCGCGCTGGGCGCTCGACTACAAGTGCGTCGCGCACGTGCGCCGTGCGGTGACGCCCGGGCTGCAGGAGTTCACGGCGCGACGTCTGCGCGCGGGCCGCACAGTGCCGATCCTGGAGATCAACGGGCGTGCGATCGGCGATTCGACGAGGATCATCGAGGAGATCGAGCGGTCGTGGCCGGAGCCGCCGCTCTACCCCACGGATCCGGCGGAGCGCAGCCGCGCGCTCGAGCTCGAGGACCACTTCGACGAGCGGTGCGGTCCGGACGCGCGGCGGGTGCTGTTCGGCGACAACCTGCCGGAGCCGGAGACGTTCCTGGCCATGTTCGCCGGTGCCGACAGCAGGCGGAGCGGCCTGGTCCAGACGCTCACTCCGCTGGGCGTCCGACTCGTGAAGTGGCGCTTCAAGGTTCGCCCGGAGACCGTCGCGGAGTCGCGCGAGAAGGTGCTTGCCGCGTTCGACAAGCTCGAGGCAGACGTGGGTCCGAGCGGCTATCTCGCCGGCGACTCGTTCAGCGTCGCTGACCTCACAGCGGCCTCGATCCTCGGTCTCATCGTCGTGCCGCCTGAGTTCCCGTACATCAAGCTGCCTCCGGACGAGCGCACCGCGCAGTTCCGGCGCTTCCGCGACTCCCTGAAGGAGCGTCCCGGGTTCAAGTGGGTCGAGGACATGTACGCACGCCACCGCGGGGTGAGCGCCGAGGTCTAGGCCCAGCCGAAGGTGCGACCTGCCGTCAGCGCCCCGTCGATGACATAGGGCTGCCCCGACACGAACGCGGCCTCGTCCGAAGCGAGCCACGTGGCCAGGCTTGCCACCTCGGCGGGCTCGCATATGCGGCCGAGCGGGTGCTTCTGCGAGAGCGACGCCCGCGCCGCTTCCGGGTCGGGCTGGTTGTCGTAGAACTGCTCGAGCAGGTCCGTCCGGACGTAGCCCGGACAGATCGCGACTGCCCTGATGCCGTCGCCGGCGTGGTCGAGCGCGAGGCAGCGGGTGAGTGCGAGCACGGCGCCCTTCGATGCGCAGTAGGCGGCGAGCTCCGGCTCGCCCCAGAAGGCGTCGACGGAGGCGGTGTTCACGATTACGCCCCGCGTGCGGCGGAGGTAGGGCAGTGCGAACTTCGAGCAGAGGAACGGGCCCTTGGCGTTCACGGCCATGACCCGGTCCCATTCATCCGGGCTCGTGTGCTCGATCGTCGCCTCGAGCTCGACGCCTGCGTTGTTCACGAGAATGTCGAGCTTCCCGAGCCGCCCGGCCGCTTCGCCGACGAGGCGCTTCGCTCCGTCCGGATCGCTCACGTCGCCGACGATCGAGATGACGGCCGGGTTGTCGTAGACCGGTTCGATCAGGCTCGCGTTCACGACGCGTGCGCCCTCCGCCACGAAGCGCTGCGCGATCGCCGCCCCGATCCCGCGGCTCGCGCCCGTGACGAGCGCCGCCTTGCCTGCGAGCCGTTCGCTGCCTGCTGTGTTCACGGCGCCTCGTGCACTCCCCTCTCCTGCTCACGCAAGACGGCGATGAGGCGGGTCTCGTACTTGGCGAGGTGATCCAGCAGAGCTTCCTTCGCGCGGTCCACGTCGCCGCCAGTGATGACCTTCTGGAGCCGGCGGTGCTCGTCCACCAACGGCGCCGGCTGCTCGTACTCCCGGTCGGCGAACGCGACGATCGAGAAGGCGAGCCGCAGCTGCGTCTCGATCGTGTGGAAGAGCGCCGTGAGGCGGTCGCTCTCGAGCACGGCGGCCAGCGAGCGATGAAAGCCGAGGTCCGCCTCGACCAGCCGGTCGAGGTCGTGAGCGCCCGCGGCGTCTTCCAACCGCTCGATCGCCGCCGACAGGTACTCGGCCGCCTGAAGCGGCCGCGAGGCCGCGCGCTCGATGGCGGCGGACTCGATGACCTGCCTCACGAGGTAGATGTCGCGCGCGTCCCGCACGCCGAGCTGTACGACGCGCGCACCGTGATGGGGCACGTGCTGCACGAGCCCTTCGGCGGCGAGCATCAGCAGGATCTCGCGAAGCGTGTTCCGGGACACTCCCAGCTCGGCGGCGAGCGCCACCTCCCGCAGAGGGCCCCCCGGCCTGACCTCGCCGGCGAGGATTCGCCGCCGGAGCGCGGACGCGCCCCGGCCGACGTTCGACTCCGCGTGCGGCGCACTGATCACGTCGCGTGTCCCTCCTGTGCGTGCGTCCGTCCCGCGGTCAGGCCGCCGTCGAGCACGTATGCCTGCCCGGTCGCGAACGAGGCATCGTCCGAGCTCAGCCAGACCGCCAGCGCCGCCACTTCCTCGGGCGTCGAGATCCGGCCGAGCGGGTGGAGCGCGGCGGCACCGGCACGCGCGGCCGCTGGGTCGGGCTGCGCGTCGTAGAACTGCTCGAGCATGCCTGTCGCCACGTAGCTCGGGCAGATGCACATGCAGCGGACCCCGTCGCGACCGTGATCGACAGCGATCGCCCGCGTCAAGGCGACGACGCCGCCCTTCGCTGCGCAGTACGCGGCGAGCGACGGCTCGGCCCACAGGCCATCCACGGAAGCGACGTTGATGATGGCGCCCCGCGTCTTGCTCAGGTGCGGAATCGCGTATTTCGCGCAGAGGAAGACGCTTCGGAGGTTGACCGCCATGACGTGGTCCCAGTCCTCCGGCGACGTCTCGACGACCGTCCCCTCGTGCTCGATCGCCGCGTTGTTGACCACCACGTCGAGCCGTCCGTGGCGCTCGACGACGTCCTCCATGAGCTGCTCGACCTCCGCGGGCCGCGAGACGTCGGCCTGAGCGAACTCGCCGTTCAGTTCGCTCTCGACGGGTGTGCGGCTCACGCCCACGACCCGGACGCCCTCCCGGGCGAAGCGCTCCGCGATCGCCGCTCCGATGCCGCGGCTCGCGCCGGTGACCACGGCCACCCTCATGCCGTCTGCACCGCCGGGGCCTGCCGGCCGCCCATCCCCTCGGCCCAGGCGACCACGGCCATGGTCCCTTCCAGAATCGCCTCCTCGAGCGAGCGCGGGCTCGCGCAGTCGCCGGCCCTCCGCACTTCGAGCCCCCGCTCGCGCAGCTCCGTAAACGGGCTCGCGGCGGGCACGCGTCCCTGGGCGAGCACGATGTGGTCGGCCTGGATCAGCTCGCGCAGGTCGTCCGCGAACAGGTTCGCGAACCGTGCGCCCTTTGGAGTGACCTCCACCAGGCGCAGGTGATGCCGGATACTGACGCCGGCGCTGTAGAGCCGGCCGAGGTAGAGCGCGCGGCGGTAGGAATGGAGGCTCTCGCCGGCGGCCGTCGCCGCGACCGCGAGCGTTACGTCGCAGCCGGCCCCGGCGAGCAGCTCAGCGCAGTCGAGCCCCGACGGATCCCCGCCCCAGTCGGCGACGACCGCCGTTCCGCGCGGACGGGCCCCATGCAGTACGTCCCAGGCTTGGAGCGGCTCGGTGCCCTCGCTCGAGATCGGGGGGCGGTACGGCTCCGCGCCGGTCGCCAGGACGACCAGGTCGGGAGCGAGAGCCTCGATCCCGTCGGGGTCTGGCGCGGCTTCCAGCCGCAGGTAGACGTGGGGCGAGCGAAGCGTCTCGTCGTAGTTGCGAACGAGCGTCTTCGCGATCTCCGCCTGGCCGGGTGCGTCGCGCATCAGGCGCGTCTGGCCCCCGATCTCATTCTGGCGTTCGAACACGATCACCTCATGGCCGCGCAGGGCGGCCTCGCGGGTGGCGGCCAGCCCGGCGGGGCCCGCGCCTATCACGACGACCCGCGCCGGGTGACCGGCGGGCTGTGGCGGATCCAGTTGGCGCTCGCGGCCGGTCCGCGGGTTCTGCGCGCATGCGATCGGCGTGCCGGCGTGGTAGTGCGCGATGCAAACGTTGCAGCCGATGCAGCGCAGCAGGTCGTGCTCTTGGCCGCCGCGAAGCTTGAGCGGCATGTCCGGGTCCACGATGAGCGCGCGCGTCATCCCGACCGCGTCGCCCCGGCCCGACGCGATGAGCGCATCGGCCTCGGCGGGCTCGACGATCCGGGAGGTCACGATCCGCGGCAGCGCGCTGCGGTGTGCGTCGGCGACGTCCGCGATCGCGTTGTGCCGCACCGGGGGCGGAGGCACGATCCCAACCGCGCCTGCGAGGGTCGATGCATCCCCCAGCGCGAAGCTGACGTAATCCGCGCGTCCGGTGAGCTCGTCAACGATCGCCCCGGTCACTCCGGCATCCGCCGAAACGCGGACGCCGAGGGCGAGGTCCGGCGCGGCCGCCCGGATCGAGCTGAGAACCGCGCCGAGGAACTCGCGCCCGTCGGCCCACTGGTCGGTGCGGCGATTCGTCTCCGGCGAGAAGAACTCCGCGATCAGGTAGTTGTGCGCCGCCGAGACCTCCACGCCGTCGAGCCCCGCCGCGGCCGCGATCGCCGCGGAACTGCCGTAGCCGGCGACGATCTCCTCCACTTCGCCGGGGTCCAGTGCGCGCGGCTCCACGTGAAAGCGCGGGGTGGGCACCGCCGAGGGTGCGACGGCTGGCCGCCGCGGGGGCGACATGATCTGCTCCCGCCCGCCGTGGAAGAGCTGCACGAACAGGCGCGTCCCGTGCGCGTGGACCGCGTCGGCCACGCGCTTCAGAGCGGGCACTGCGGCGTCGTCGAAGAGGCCGAGGGTGTGGCCCGTCAGGAGCCCGGACGGGTGGACGGCGGCTGCCTCGAGCACGATCAGGCCGGCGCCGCCGGCGGCCCGCGCCTCGTGGTAGGCCACGAAGTCATCGGTGGGAAGGTGGTCGTTGATGAGCGTCGTCTGGTGCGCGGTCGAGACGATCCGGTTCGGGATGTTCACCGGCCCCAGCGCCAGCGGGGTGAGCAGGTGTCTCACGCCGCGAGCGATTCGCGCACGAGATCCTGGAAGTGCCGGATCGCGTGCTCGTACCGGAGCATCAGCCGGCCGTGCTCGAAGGTGCCGGTCCGCATGCCGCGCTGGACCGACTCGCAGAGCGTGATGTCCTCGACCATGACCTGGTGGATCAGGCCGGTCGTCTCGGTCGCGAACTCGTCGGAGGCACCGTCCTCGAAGAAGAACTCGTAGACGGCCAGCGTGTTGTCCGCGTCGATCGGGACGATTGAATTGGTCGACGCATTGCCGGGCCCCGGATAGGTGTTCAGCATGAACGTGGGCCAGAGGTAGTTGTAGCGGCCCTCCTTGACCTGAAGGTCCGCCGCAACCTCGTCGTGCTTGGGCGGCCCGTGCTGCGTAGAGACGTAGCGATACTCGTCGATCTCGTAGCTGTTCAGGTCGATCGCGTCCGCGAAGCTCGGATGTGCGACCTGGCAGTGGTAGCACTCGAGGTAGTTCTCGACGACGACCTTCCAGTTCGCCTTCAGCCGGTACTCGCGACGCTCGCGGCAGCGGAGCGCGTCCAGGGCGAGGCCCGTCCGCTTCACGATCGCCGGCAGCTCACCCATCACCTCGCCGAGTGACGGGGCCTCGTCGTCGGGATTCACGAAGATGAACGGCCCGTACGTCTCGAGCCGGAGCGGACGGAGCGCGAAGTCCTCCTTGCGGAAGCCTGGCTCCTGTCCCGAGCGTGGTGCACCGACGAGGCGGCCGTCCAGACCGTAGCTCCAGGCGTGGTAGTGGCATTGGAGCGTCTTGCGGTTCCCCTCCGGTGCGAGCATCACCTCCGCGCTGCGGTGACAGCAGACGTTGCGGAGGGCGTGCAGCCGTCCATCCTCGTCGCGCGTGATGACAACCGGAAGCTCGCCGAGCCGGGTGGTGAAGAAGTCTCCCGGCGAGCCGACTCGGCCCACGTGGCCCACGTACTGCCACGTGGCCGAGAAGATGCGCCGCCGCTCCAGCTCGAACGTGCCGGGATCGACGTACCACTCGTACGGCAGAGTCGACGCGTCCACGGCCATCGGCGTGCACGCTATCAGTTGTTCAACAACTGTTCAACAACTC
>DASQTS010000135.1:0-3431 GCA_035641775.1 Thermoleophilaceae bacterium | reverse complement strand
CTGACACAATCGACCGGCGCATGGCCCAGCTCGCCCGAACCTCCTTCAGGGAGCGGATGGAGCGGCTCGAGGACGAGTCGCTGTCCCCGCTCGCGACTCGCTCGTACCCGGCCGTGCGGCAGGAGGAGGAGCCCGACTCGGACCACCGGACGCCGTTCCAGCGCGACCGCGACCGGATCGTGCACTCAAAGGCGTTCAGGCGCCTGAAGCACAAGACCCAGGTCTTCATCGCGCCGGAGGGCGACCACTACCGCACCCGGCTTACGCACACGCTCGAGGCCTGCGGCATCGCCCGCGGCGTGGCGCGCGCGCTCGGCCTGAACGAGGACCTCACCGAGGCGATCGGGCTCGGCCACGACCTCGGCCACCCGCCCTTCGGGCATACCGGCGAGGCGGTGCTGGACGCGTGCTCGCGCGAGCGCTGGGGGAGCGGTTTCCGACACAACGAGCATTCACTTCGTGTGGTCGACGTGATCGAGCGCCTGAACCTCACCGCGTCGGTCCGGGAGGGCATCCTCCGCCACACCGGCCCGGAGGCGCCCGACACGCTCGAGGGCCGGATCGTCCGGCTGGTGGACCGCGTGGCCTACATCAACCACGACATCGACGATGCGATCCGCGCGGGTGTGCTGCGGTTCGAGGACCTGCCGCGCGCCGAGATCGAGCTGCTCGGCTCGACCGGCTCGGAGCGCATCGAGACGCTGGTGGTGGACCTCCTGCGCCACTCGGAGGAGGCGGCCGACATCGTCCAGGGCGAGGAGGTCGGCGGCGCGATGCTCCGGCTTCGCGAGTTCATGTTCGAGCGCGTGTACCTCGGGCCGGGCGCCCAGGCCGAGCGCCCGCGCATCGAGCGGATGCTGCGAGCCCTCTTCGAGCACTACGCCGACGAGCTCTGGGACCAGCAGCTGGTGACTGACTGGCTCGCGGGAATGACCGACCGGTACGCGATCCGCGAGTTCGAGAAGCTGTCGGTGCCGCAGGGCCTTTGATGGCGCTTTTCACGAAGGACACGATCGACCGGGTGCGGGACGCGGTGGACATGGTCCACCTCGTGGGTGAGAAGACGGACCTGCGGCGGGTGGGCACGCGCTGGACCGGGCTCTGCCCCTTCCACGACGAGCGCACGCCGTCGTTCTCCGTGAACGCCGAGGAGAAGCTCTATTACTGTTTCGGCTGCGGCGAGGGCGGCGACACGTTCAAGTTCGTCCAGCAGACGGAGGCCCTGGAGTTCCAGGAGGCGGTGGAGCTGCTGGCGGACCGTTTCAACGTACGCGTCGAGCGCGAGGAGGACGACCCGCGGGCGGAGCAGCGGCGGCGGCGGAAGGAACGCCTCCACACTCTCCTGGATCGCGCCGCCCGGTACTACGCGGCTTACCTCCAGAACGCCGCGGAGGCGAAGCCGGCGCGGGACTACCTGATTTCGCGCGGCCTGTCCCAGGACATCCTCTCGGAGTTTCGCGTGGGCTACTCCCCGAGCGCATGGGACCGGATGCTCCTGGGTGCGAGGCAGAACGGCTTCACCGAGGAGGAACTGGTTGCGGCCGGGCTCGCACAGCGCGGCAAGAACGGCGGGTTGTACGACCGCTTCCGTGGCCGGATCATGTTCCCCCTGGCCGATGCCCGGGGCAAAGTGCTCGGCTTCGGCGCCCGGCAGATGGCAGAGGGGCGCGGGCCGAAGTACCTCAACACCTCCGAGAACGACCTCTACCACAAGGGCCGCCAGCTGTTTGGCATCGACATCGCCCGAAAAGAGGCGATGAAGACCGGTCGGTTTGTCGTTGTAGAGGGTTACACCGATGTGCTTGCGCTGCACCAGATCGGGGTCCGCGAAGCCGTGGCCATCATGGGCACGGCGATGACGCAGGACCAGCTCGCCGAGCTCGCGAGAGTGGGCGACTCGGCGCGGCGCGGCGTGATCTACCTCGCGCTCGACGCGGACCGCGCGGGCCGCGAGGCCATGCTCCGGGCGGCCCGGCTGGCCGAGGACAGGGGGGTGGACCTGCGGGTCGTCGACATGCCGGAGGGCAAGGACCCGGCGGATCTCGCGAGTGAGGAGGGATCCGCTGCGTTTCAGGGGCGAATGGAGCGGGCCGCGCCCATGATCGAGTTTCAGGTCCGTCGCGTACTTGCCGATGCTGACCTGGACACCCCTTTGGGCATAGACAGGGCCTTGGAGGAGGCGCGCAAGCTGATCTCCGCCGTACCGGAACGCACCGCAACGAGGGACGCACTGGTCCGCGAAGCCGCGGACCGCTTGGACGTTCCGCCGGATTACGTGCTGGCGCCGGCGGCGCCGGAGCGTGCCCCTGTGGCCTCCGCGCCCGCTCAGGTCTCGCCCGGCGAACTCGCTTTGCGCGCAGAGCGCGAGTTTCTTACGCGCTGCCTGTCGAGCGGAGGGCTCGGACACGACTATCTTGCTCGGCCGGCGGATGACCAGTTCTCCTCGGATCTTCTGCGGCGCGCGCGCGACCACCTGGTGGCGCAGTTCGACGACCCGCTACCCGGGCTGCCCGAGGACGACCCCGCGCTCGGGGCTCTCGTCACGGACGTCGCGCTGGCGGCGCAGGAACGCCCGCCCACCGAGGAGCTGGTGCTCCGCATGAGCATCCTCCAACTCGAGCAGCGCCGGATCGAGCGGGAGATCCGGCGCGCGTCACAGGACGGGGACCACACGCGGAAGAGCGAGCTCGCGGCCGCCGAGCAGAGGGTGCGGGACGAGATGGGCACCGTGATGGGGCAGACGGCATGAGCGAGCAGATCTTCGGCGTGAACGGCGACGAAGACCGCGAGGTCGAGCCGGCGGTGGCCGCCAACGGCCAGGCCGAGGCCAACGAGGACGACGAGCCCACCGCCGCCGACCTGTACGACGAGGGCGGCGTCGTCACCGCCGGCCTGCTGGTCGCGCCGCCCGAGCAGGGGGCGGAGGACGCCGTGCGGCTGTACCTGCGCTCTATCGGCCGGGTGCCCCTTCTGACGCGCGAAGACGAGGTGCGGCTCGCGAAGCGGATCGAGATGAACGACATGGCCGCGAAGAACTCGCTGATCGAGGCGAACCTGCGGCTGGTGGTCTCGATCGCCAAGCGCTACACGGGGCGCGGGCTGACGCTGCTCGACCTGATCCAGGAGGGCAACCTCGGGCTGATCCGCGCCGTGGAGAAGTTCGACTGGCGCCGCGGCTTCAAGTTCTCCACGTATGCGACCTGGTGGATCCGGCAGGCGATCACGCGCGCGCTGGCGGACCAGTCGCGCACGATCCGGATCCCGGTGCACATGGTGGAGCGGATGAACCGCGTTGCGCGCGCCAAGCGGGCGCTGATTCAGAAGCACAACCGCGAGCCGACGCCCGAGGAGATCGGCGAGCTCGTCGAGATGCCGGCGAAGAAGGTCGAGGAGATCCTGAAGCTGGGCCAGGAGCCGGTCTCGCTGGAGGC
>DASQTS010000134.1:0-4000 GCA_035641775.1 Thermoleophilaceae bacterium | reverse complement strand
TCGCCGGCCGGACGGGCATCGCCGCACGCGGCGCGCAGCTCCTCCAGCGCAGCCACGCTCAGAACACCTCCGCGAGTCCGGCCTCCTGAAGCGGGTGCGCCCCGCGGTGCCGCCCCGGCACCTCGCCGCACAGCCGCGGCGTCGGGAAGACCTTGCCCGGGTTGGCCAGCCCGGCCGGATCGAAGGCGCACCGCACGAGCTGCATGGTGTCCAGGTCGTCGGCGCTGAACATGCGCGGCATGTGGCGGATCTTGTCCATGCCCACGCCGTGCTCGCCGGTGATCGAGCCACCGTGCTCGATGCACAGGTCGAGGATCGCGCCGGAGACCTCCTCGGCCCGCTCGGACTGGCCCTCCACGGCGTCGTCGAAGAGCACAAGGGGGTGCAGGTTGCCGTCGCCGGCGTGGAAGACGTTGGCCACCCGGACGCCGGTGCGGCGCGACAGGTCGGCGATGCTGCGCAGCACCTCCGGCAGCGCGGTGCGGGGGATCACCCCATCCTGCACGATGTAGTCCGGGCTGATCCGGCCGACCGCGGCGAACGCCGACTTGCGACCCTTCCAGAACAGCGCCCGCTCCGCGTCGTCGGCCGCCACCCGGATCTCGAAGGCGCCGGCCTCGCGGCACAGCCGCTCCACGTCGTCGAACTGCGCGTCCACCTCGGCCGCGGACCCGTCCAGCTCGACGATGAGCACGGCGCCGGCGCCGTCCGGATAGCCACAGTGGACGGCCGCCTCGGCCGCCTCGATGGCCAGCGCGTCCATCATCTCGATGGCCGCGGGCACGACGCCCGCGCCGATGATGGCCGAGACCGCCGCGCCTGCCTCGTCGGTGGAGGCGAAGCCGGCCAGCAGCGTGTGCACCGCCTCGGGCAACCGCACGAGGCGGACCGTCACCTCGGTGGCGATGCCCAGCGTGCCCTCGGAGCCGACGAACGCCCCGACCAGGTCGTACCCGGGCGGGTCCGGCGCGCGCCCGCCCAGCCGCACCAGGTCGCCGGCCGGGGTCACGATCTCGAGTCCAGTGACGTGGTTGGTGGTGAAGCCGTACTTGAGGCAGTGCGCCCCGCCGGAGTTCTCGGCGACGTTGCCGCCGATCGAGCAGATCTGCTGGCTCGACGGGTCGGGCGCGTAGTAGTACCCGTGCGGCGACGCGGCGCGGGTGACGTCGAGGTTGATGACGCCGGGCTGCACGACGGCCCGCTCGTCGGCCGGTGCAACCTCAACGATGTGCCACATCTTGGCGGTGACGATCAGGACGCCGTCGGCGTGCGGCAACGCGCCGCCGGACAGGCCGGTGCCCGAGCCGCGGGCGACGAACGGCACGTCCGCCTCGGCGCAGGCGCGCACCACGGCGGCGACCTCGTCCGCCGAGTGCGGCAGCGCCACGAGCGCCGGGATCACCTTGTACTGCGCGAGCCCGTCGCACTCGTACGTGCGCAACTCCTGCCGGTCGTCGATGACCTGCGCGGGGCCGAGCTCGGCCCGGAGCCGGGTCGCCAGGGCGGGGATCGCGCCATCTGCTCTGGTTGCGCTGGTCATGGCATGCGTTCGTATGCGGGCAGAGTGAGGAACTCCACGAAGTCGTCGGCGACGGCGACCTCCATGAACAGCGCCCGCGCCTGGGCGTAGTCGGCCGGGTCGCCGTCGAGCGCCGCGATCTCCTCGTCGGCGACGCGCTCGACCAGCTCGCGGGTGACCGGCTGCCCGGTGTCGTCGAGCGTGAGGTCGTTGTGCAGCCATTGCCACACCTGCGACCGGGAGATCTCCGCGGTCGCGGCGTCCTCCATGAGGTTGAAGATGGCCACCGCGCCGGTGCCGCGCAGCCAGCTGGCCAGGTACTGGATGCCGACGCTGACCGCGTTGCGCAGCCCGGCCTCGGTGCGCTGGCCCGGCGTGTCGCCCACGGCGAGCAGCTGGGCGGCGGTGACCGCCACGTCGTCGCGGGCCCGGTCGAGCTGGTTCGGCCGGCGGCCCAGCACGCCGTCGAAGACTTCCCGGCAGATCGGCACCAGGTCGGGGTGGGCCACCCAGGAGCCGTCGAAGCCGTCGCCGGCCTCGCGGGTCTTGTCGTCGCGCACCTTGGCGAGGGCCGCCTCGCTGACCTCGGGGTCGCGCCGGTTGGGGATGAACGCCGCCATGCCGCCGATCGCGTGCGCGCCACGCTTGTGGCAGGTCCGCACGAGCAGTTCGGTGTACGCCCGCAGGAACGGCACCGTCATGGTGACGGCGTTGCGGTCGGGCAGCAGGAAGTCCGCCCCGCGGGTGCGGAACCGCTTGATGACGCTGAACATGTAGTCCCACCGCCCGGCGTTCAGCCCGGCGGAGTGCTCGCGCAGCTCGTAGAGGATCTCCTCCATCTCGAACGCGGCCGGGAGCGTCTCGATCAGCACGGTCGCCCGAATCGTGCCCAGGGGCAGGCCGAGCAGTTCCTGAGCGCGCACGAACACGTCGTTCCACAGCCTCGCCTCGAGGTGGCTCTCCATCTTGGGCAGGTAGAAGTACGGGCCCGAGCCGCGGTCGAGCTGCCGCCGGCCGCAGTGGAACAGGTACAGACCGAAGTCGACCAAGCTGCCGGACATCCGCTCGCCGTCGACGAGGATGTGCTTCTCGGTCAGGTGCCAGCCCCGCGGGCGGAAGACGATCGTGGCCGGCTCGCCGTCGCGCAGCCCGTACGTCTTGCCCTCCGGCGAGGTGAAGCGCAGCGCGCGGTCGATCGCGTCGCGCAGGTTCAGCTGGCCGGAAACGACGTTCTCCCAGAGCGGGGTGTTGGCGTCCTCGTGGTCGGCCAACCACACCTTCGCGCCCGAGTTCAGCGCATTGATCGTCATCTTCGCGTCGGTCGGTCCGGTGATCTCCACGCGGCGATCCACCAGACCCGGCGCGGGCTCGGCCACCCGCCACTCCGCCTCGCGGATGTCCTTAGTCTCGCCGAGAAACTCCAGCAGCCCGCCCGCCGACAGCTCCCGCTGCCGCTCCTCCCGCCGCGCGAGCAGCTCGCGACGCCGCGCGTCGAAGCGCCGGTGCAGGTCGGCCAGGAAGTCCAGCGCCTCCGGCGTGAGGATCTCGTCGAACCGGTCGTGGATGGGGCCGGTGACCTCGATGCTCACGATGAAAACCTATGCCTCCGTGGCCGGCGGCGAAACCGGGAGCATCTGGATCGTCTCGGCCCCCCGCGTTGGGCGCGGCCGACCGTGCAGTACTTCTCGTGCACCCGGTGCGTATCTGGAGCACGGCGTCGGGCTGAATCTCGTCGCCGACCGCCATCCGCGCGGGACCCAGAACTGAGGTGAGCTCCAGCTCTGATCGCATCCAACGCGAGATCTTCCTACGCGCGCCAGTTGCTCGCGTCCGGCAAGCACTGGCAACAGCGCGTGAGTTTGGCACCTGGTTCGGCGGAGACCTCGACGGCGAGTTCACGCCAGGCGCTCGACTAACGGGGCGCGTCACTCATCCTGGCTACAAGCACCTGGGAGGTGACGATCGAGCGCGTTGAGGCCCCGCGGACGCTTCCGTGGCGCTGGCACCCGCACGCGATCGATGCACACGCGGACTACTCGAGTGAAGCGACGACGCTGGTCGAGTTCGAGCGTGAATCCCTCGAAGGCGGAACGCAGCTGCGCGTCACCGAGTCGGGCTTCGACCGCCTGCCGCCCGAGGGGCGCGAAGTTGCGTATCGCGGCAACGCCGACGGATGGACGGCGCAACTCCGGGCCATCCAGGCCTATGTCGGGTGAAGCAGACCCTGACCTGGCGCGCGTCCAGCAGGCCGCGCGGCCGATCTTTGCCGCACTCGGCGACGACAATCGTCTGCGCCTGATGACTCGACCGTACTCCGAGGGGCCAATGTCGATCGTGCGCCTGAGCCACGGCTCCGGCCTGACACGCCAAGCCGTTACCAAGCACCTGCGGGTGCTGGCGAGGGTAGGTCTCGTTCAGAGCGCACGTCGCGGGCGGGAGAGTCTGTGGACGCTCGACCCGCGGCCGCTGGATACCGCGCGC
>DASQTS010000133.1:0-2232 GCA_035641775.1 Thermoleophilaceae bacterium | reverse complement strand
GACTCCTCCTTCTGGAAGGAACACGCCATCACCAGCGAGGGATGGTGCCGCTCGATGGCGGTTCTCAGCGTCTCCTCGGCGGTGTCGGCTACACCGCGCATTCGCCCTCTCCCCGGATGACCTGGAACGGCTCCTTGCGCTGCCAGTCGATGAAGTGCTGCATGTTGTCGAGGCTGAACTCCACGGGCAGCGAGAGCTCGCGGACCTCATCCTCGAAGCGGGTCTGGCCGACCCGCTCGGCGAAGTCGTTGAACTCCTCGCCCTCGTTCCGCTCGGCCTCGTACATGCGGATCCAGCGCTCGACCGCGTCGGGCACGCGCTTCGCCGGGAGGCGCACCTTCAGGCGCGTGCCGTAGAGCACCTCGCCGCCCTCGTAGTTGCCGCCGATGTGGGCCACGTACGCGGGGATCGTGTGCTCGCCGACCTTGATCGACGCTCCGTAGAACCCGATGTTCGCGATGTGGTGCTGTGAGCAGCCGTTCGGGCAGCCGGACATCTTGATGTGGATGCGCCGCGTGAGCGGGTCCTCGATGCCCATCGACTCCACGCGCTCGCGGACCGCGTGGTTAAGGCCCATCGAGCTCGTGATGCCGAGCTTGCACGAGTCCGTGCCGGGGCAACTGATCACGTCGTTGATCTCGTCCGCGCCGGCGTCGCCGAGCCCGAGGTCGGCGAGCGCACGCCAGACCTCGTACGTGGTCTCGTCGCGCACCCAGCGGAGCACGAGGTTCTGGTGCACCGTGGTCCGCGCGTGGCCGCCCGAGTACTTGCGCATGATCTCGGCGAGACCGCGGAACTGCTCGGGCGTGAGGTCGCCGCGGACCACCTTGATCTGCACGGTCGAGAAGCCGGCCTGGCGCTGCGGCACCACGCTCGCGGCCACCCAGCGCTCGTATTCCGTGCCGTCGCCGTTGGGGCTCGCGTACGTCGTGGGCACCGGCGGGGCGCCGGCCTCCTCGTCGTCGACGAAGAGCAGCGGCGTGGGGTCGAAGCCGCGCTCGCCGACCCAGTCGCCCTCGAGCTCCTCGTCCACCTGGCGCGCCAGCTCCTCGATGCCGAACTTGTCGACGAAGACCTTGATGCGCGCCCGCGCGCGGTTCGCGCGCAACCACTCCTGGCGGTCGAAGATTCGGAACACAGCCTCCGCGACCTTCAGGTACTCGCCGTCGTCCGCCGACACGAACTCGCGGAGCGTGGGCGCGACGCGCGGCATGATCGAGGTGCCGCCGCCGACGCGCAGCTCGAAGCCCTTCACGCCGTCGCGGATGCGCGGGATGTAGGCGATGTCGTGTATGCCCGTGATCGCGCGGTCCTCGTCCGTGGCGGTGAAGGCCGTCTTCACCTTGCGCGGCATCAGCTGCGTCGTGGGGTGGCGGACGAAGTAGCGCACGTAGGCGCCCACGTACGGGGTGGGGTCGAACAGCTCGCCCTCGCAGACGCCGGCCCACGGGTCGCCGGTCACGTTGCGGACGGTGTTCCCGCAGCCCTCGCGGCTCGACAGCCCCGAGTCGGACAGCTCGCGGATCGCCTTCGCGGCGTCGCGCAGAGGGATGTGGTGTAGCTGGATGTTCTGGCGGGTCGTGATGTGGCCCTTGTTGAGCGGCGCGTACTTCTCCACGACGTCTGCGAAGGACTCCATCTGCTCCGGGGTGATCCCGCCGAAGGGGAGCTTCACGCGGATCATCTGGACGTCCGCCTGGCGCTGGCCGTAGACGCCCTGCTTCAGGCGGAAGCCGATGAATTCTGTCTCTGGCGTCTCGCCCCCGAGGAACTTCTCGGCCTCGTTGTCAAAGTCGTCGAACTCTTGCCTGAGGATGGGGATGATGTGGCCTGGGACGTCCTCGCGGACCTCCGGATTGTCCAGGGACCCCTGCTTGCCGTGACGCCGCGGCGGCGTGGAAACCGGTTCCATCGGGAGAAAGTACCAAAAGTCGGTCGGGATTCCTGCCTTTTATCGGCAGGAGCGGCTCAGGAGCTGACCGAGCGCCTGTACTGGTAGACGGACAGCGTCGCGAATACGGCGATCAGGCCGATGCACCACGCGAACGCCGCCCACACGTCGCTGCCCGCTGGGGCGTCCACGAACAGCGCGCGCGTGGCGTCCACGATCGTGCTGAAGGGGTTCGCCTCGGCGAATGCCTCGACAGCCGAGGGCATCGACTCCGGCGGCACGAAGGCGGACGACGCAAACGTCAGCGGGAAGATCAGCATGAAGCCGAGAGCCTGGGCGCC
>DASQTS010000132.1:0-3753 GCA_035641775.1 Thermoleophilaceae bacterium | reverse complement strand
CGCGCCTGCGCGCGCACGGCCTCGTGCCCGGCGCCGTCGAGGATCAGCTTGCGGAGCGCGTCCGTCATCGCCATGACCTCGTAGAGGCCGGTGCGGCCCTTGTAGCCGGAGTGGCCGCAGCGGACGCAGCCGCCCGGCTCGAATGCGGTCAGGCCCCGCGGGACCTCGAAGCCGTTCTCGGCAAGCCTCGCGCGCGTCAGCTTCACCGGCTGCTTGCACTCGCACAGGCGCCGGATGAGGCGCTGCGCCACCACGCACTCGACGCTCGAGGTCACGAGGAAGGGCTGGATGCCCATGTCGATCAGGCGGGCGGCGGCGAGCGGCGCGTCGTTGGCGTGCAGCGTCGTGAGCACGAGGTGCCCGGTGAGCGCCGACTCCGTGGCGATCTTCGCGGTCTCGACGTCGCGCACCTCGCCGACCATGATCACGTCCGGGTCGGCGCGGACCATTGCACGCAGCCCCGAGGCGAACGTCAGCCCCGTTCGCGGGTTCACCTGCACCTGCTTGACGCCGTCGAGCTCGTACTCGACCGGATCCTCGACCGTGATGATCGTGCGGTCCGGAGTGTTCAGCTCGGTCAGCGCGGCGTAGAGGGTGGTGGTCTTGCCGGAGCCGGTGGGTCCGGTGACCAGGATCGAGCCGTGGGCGCCGCCGATCGCGCTCTCGAAGCGCTTGCGGTCATTCACCTCCATCCCGAGGCTGTCAAGCGTCATGACGAGCGTGCCGGAGTCGAGGATCCGCATCACCACCGCCTCACCGCGCACCACTGGCAGCGTCGCTACGCGCAGGTCCACGTAGTTGCCGTCCACGGACAGGCCGATGCGCCCGTCCTGCGGCAGCCGCTTTTCCGCGATGTCGAGCTCGGCCATGATCTTGATCCGCGAGACGAGGCCGGCGACGAGGTGGCGCGGCACGGTGGTCGAGTCGAACACCACGCCGTCGACCCGGAAGCGCACGCGCATGTCCTGCCCGCGCGGCTCGAAGTGCACGTCGGAGGCACCGCGGCGGACCGCGTCCGCCATGACCGCGTGGACGAGTTTCACGACCGGCGCCTCGTCGGCCGACTCGCGCAGCTCGATGACCTGCGCCTCGGAGTCGTCGTCCTCCATCTCGCTCACAGCCCCGGCCAGCGTGCCGAGCTGCTCGACGAGGGCATCGATGTCCTCCGGCGAGGCGACCGCGCGGCGCACCTCGTAGCCCGTGGCCATCGTGATGTCGTCGAGCGCCAGCAGGTTTGCGGGGTCCGCGGTGGCCACCAGCAGCGTGCGCTCGGCCATGAACGCGATCGGGATCGTGCGGTAACGGCGCGCCTTCTCCCCGTCGAGCAGGCTGGCCGCGCCCTTGTCCACGTCGAAGACGTTCAGGTCCACGTACTCGAGCGCGTTGCGCTCGGCCAGCGCCTGCGCGAGCTGGGCGGAGCTCACGATGCCGGCGTCGATCAGGGCCTGGCCGAGCGGAATGCCGGCGCCCCGCCCGCGCTCCACGACCTGCTCGACGAGCTCTCGCTCGGCGAAGCCGAGTTGGACGATGACGTCCCCGATGCGCCGCTTGACCCCGGTGCGCTTCGTGGGCGGGATGAGGCCTGGAACGGGGAACGGCCCAGCGGTGGCAGCCTGAGCTTCCATACCCCACTCCTATCGGCAGCGAGCCGGCTTAGTTCAAGCTCTTGCAGTCTGGGTGGCGGCCCGCCGGGCGCTCTCCCGATCCGGGCAAACGCGCAGGCTCTCGACCATGTCCGCGATCTCGAACACGCGCGAGATCGGGCCACCCGGGCAGACGATCGCGAAGCCCCGCTTGGAGCGGAGCGCGCGCCGCCTCGCATTGATCAAGAGGGCAAGCCCCGTGGAGTCCATGAAGAGGACCTGGGAGAGGTCCACGACCAGGGGATCCTCTCCCTCGGCAAGCGCTTCGTTGAGCGCAGAGATCATGCGCGGAGCCCTCGCCATGTCGAGTTCGCCCTCCACCATCAGGACGTCCAGTCCATCTACGCGGGTCCGCTCGATTCGGAGCGGGGTCACGGCACGCGGCAGTCTATGTATTCCTACGTCCTCGTGACGCGCTACGGTCGTCGGCGTGGACCTATCCGACTACCAGCAGCGCTCGCGAGCCACCGCCGTCTACCCGGAGGCGGGCGCCAACCTGGCCTATCCGGCCCTCGGCCTCTGCGGCGAGGCCGGCGAGGCGGCGGAGAAGGTAAAGAAGGCGATGCGCGACGATGGCGGCGTGCTGACGGACGAGCGCCGGGCTGCCCTCGCCGCCGAGCTCGGCGATGTGCTCTGGTACGTGGCGCAGCTCGCCACCGAGGCGGGGCTCGACCTCGACGAGATCGCCGAGGACAACCTCGTCAAGCTGCTCTCGCGCAAGGAGCGCAACGTGCTTCAGGGAAGCGGCGACACCCGCTAGCCGTTCGGCGCGAGCAGTGCCTTCTTGCCCTCGAACGCGAAGAAGAGCAGGTCCACCATCCGGAAGGTGCTCGAGTTCGGGCCGAGCGACGGCGTGAAGCCCGGGTCGCGGATGATGGAGTGCTCGCTGCCCTCGATCGCGCGGTGGAACGTCTCGGCGATTATTCGGCCCCCCACCCCGCTCATCCTCCCGCCGTTCAGCTCGGCCTCGCGCAGGACGTAGAACCAGAGCGGCGTGTCGGTGAGCACCGCCTGCCTCTGGGTCTGGGTCAGGCTGCCGAGATTGGCGCCGTTGTTGCCGTCCCGGATCTGCGCCTTGGTCAGCTTCGTGAGGTTGACTCCCTTGTTCTTCAGGAAGTTCGCCATCTGTTGCCCGGTCGCCAGCTTCACCATCTTCGCCCGCTCCAGGTTGCGGAAGGCGAGGTTGCGCCGAAGGTCGTTGAAGCCGGTGCTGTTCGGGAGCCCGATCGCCTTCGGCGGAAGGTGCTGGAGCGGGTCCACGATGCGCGTGTCGATCCGCATCGCGCGGTTGAACTTGCTCGCCGGGACCGTGAGGTTCTGCTTGCCGGCCTCGCCGAAGTCGTAGAGGCGGCGGAAGTCCGCGATCCAGATGCTCGCCAAGCGCGTGTCCCCGCCGAGCGATCCTCCGAGGCCTGAGAACGTGAACAGGAGCTCGAGCGTGCCTCCGCCGTTGTCGAAGATCGCGTTCCAGTTGTAGCCCGCCCGGACCATCGCGTGCCCCAGCCGGAACCCGGCGATCGAGAACTCGATCGGCATCGTCGGGATGTCCGTCGGCGTGACACCCACCTCGAACGCCTTGCGCCCGCCCGAGAAGACGTTGTTGACGATGACCGGCTTACAGATCCGCGTCAGGTAGTCGGTGCGGATCATCCACTGGTAGTGCTTCGTCACGATCTCGCGCGCGGTCGCGAACTTCTGCGAGTCCGGGACGCCGCCGAGCTGGGTGTCGACGACCCGATTGTGGAAGCGGATCATCGCCAGGTGATGCTGAGCGACGGCGAGGTTCTCGTCGTTCCGTGGATCGGGGATGATCGCCTTCCGCTTCTGGGCGTTCGTGGTGCCCGCCCCGCGCGGCAGGTCGAACCCGTTCTTCACGGGATCGGTCGTCTTGCCCATCTTCAGGTGCAGCCCGTCGGCCGCGTAAAACTTCGCGGACTCCGGGTCCTGCGGCCCGGCTCCGTAGAGCGAATCGAGGTCGAGCGAGGGCGAGCGCGCCTGCAGCATCTGCGCCGGCGTGATGTTCTGACCGAGCGTGACCTGCGTCTTGTCGAAGGTCAGGTCGTGGTCGATGAACTGGCCGAGGTAGGTGTAGCCGGCCGGGATCTGCGAC